>JAWKRT010000003.1:300000-482575 GCA_041389495.1 Myxococcota bacterium
ACCGCGCGGACAACGTGGTCATCATCTGCTCGATCGAGAACTTCGACGCGATGGGCGTGCACACCGGTGACTCGATCACCGTCGCGCCCGCGCAGACGCTCACCGACCGCGAGTACCAGGAGATGCGCGACGCGGCGGTCGCGATCATGCGCGAGATCGGCGTCGACACGGGCGGCTCGAACGTGCAGTTCGGCGTCGATCCGGAGACCGGCGAGATCGTCGTGATCGAGATGAACCCGCGCGTCTCGCGCTCGTCCGCGCTCGCGTCGAAGGCGACGGGCTTCCCGATCGCGAAGCTCGCCGCGAAGCTCGCCGTCGGGTACACGCTCGACGAGCTGCGCAACGACATCACGCGCGAGACGCCGGCGTCCTTCGAGCCGACGATCGACTACGTCGTCACGAAGGTGCCGCGCTTCGCCTTCGAGAAGTTCCCGGGCGCCGATTCCCGCCTGACGACGCAGATGAAGTCGGTCGGCGAGGTGATGGCGATCGGGCGCACGTTCAAGGAGAGCCTGCAGAAGGCGCTGCGCTCGCTCGAGATCGGCCACGCCGGGCTCGAGCCGCCGGAGCTCCCGGAGGGCGTCGACCTGTGGGAGGGCATCGACGCGCCGAGCCCCGGGCGGATGTGGCTGCTCGCCGAGGCGCTGCGCCGCGGAGCGAGCGTCGACGAGGTCCACGCGCGCTCGCACGTCGACCCGTGGTTCCTGCGCAACCTCGCGCAGGTCGTCGCGGCCGAGCGCGACCTCGCCGCGCTCGCGGGCGAGAGCGAGGCGGAGCGCGCGCGCTGGCTGCGGCCCGCGAAGCAGCTCGGCTTCTCCGACCGGCGGCTCGCCGACCTGTGGGCGACGAGCGAGGACGCGGTGCGCGCGCTGCGCGCGGCGCACGACGTGCGTCCCGTCTACAAGCGCGTCGACACCTGCGCGGCGGAGTTCGAGGCGCACACGCCGTACCTGTACTCGACGTACGAGGACGAGTGCGAGGCGGAGCCGACCGACCGGCGGAAGATCATGATCCTCGGCGGCGGGCCGAACCGCATCGGACAGGGCATCGAGTTCGACTACTGCTGCGTGCACGCCGTGTTCGCGCTGCAGGACGCGGGCTACGAGACGATCATGGTCAACTGCAACCCGGAGACGGTGTCGACCGACTACGACACGGCCGATCGCCTCTACTTCGAGCCGCTCACGCTCGAGGACGTGCTCGAGATCGTCCGCGTCGAGCGGCCCGAGGGCATCATCGTGCAGTACGGCGGGCAGACGCCGCTCAAGCTCGCCGTGCCGCTCGAGCGCGCCGGCGCGCCCGTGATCGGCACGCCGCCCGACGCCATCGACCGCGCCGAGGATCGCGAGCGCTTCGACGCGCTGCTCGAGGAGCTCGGCCTCGAACGCCCGCCGGGCGACGTCGCGCGCAGCGCGGCCGAGGCCGAGCGCGTGGCCGAGCGCATCGGCTATCCGGTGCTCGTGCGGCCCTCCTACGTGCTCGGCGGGCGCGCGATGCAGATCGTGCGCGACGTCGAAGGGCTGCGCGGGTACATGCGCGACGCCGTGCAGGCCTCGCCCGAGCACCCGGTCCTGATCGACTCCTTCCTCGCGGACGCGATCGAGGTCGACGTCGACGCGGTGTGCGACGGCGAGCGCGTCGTCGTCGGCGGCATCATGGAGCACATCGAGGAGGCGGGCGTGCACTCGGGCGACTCCGCCTGCTCGCTGCCGCCCTATTCGCTGCCGAAGGCGGTGCTCGACGAGATCCTCGTGTCGACGCGCAAGCTCGCGCTCGAGCTCGGCGTGCGCGGCCTCATGAACGTGCAGTACGCGGTGAAGGACGGCCGCGTCTACGTGATCGAGGTGAACCCGCGCGCCTCGCGCACCGTGCCGTTCGTGTCGAAGGCGATCGGCGTGCCGCTCGCGAAGCTCGGCGCGCTCGTGATGGTCGGGAAGACGCTCGCCGAGCTCGGCTTCACCGAGGAGGTCGTGCCCGCGCACTTCTCGGTGAAGGAGGCCGTGCTCCCGTTCGTGAAGTTCCCGGGCTCCGACACGCTGCTCGGCCCCGAGATGAAGAGCACGGGCGAGGTGATGGGCATCGACTCCGACTTCGGGCGGGCCTACGCGAAGGCGCAGACGCAGGCCGGCAACGCGCTCCCGACGGGAGGGCGCGTGCTCGTGTCGCTGCGCGCCGACGAGCACGACCGCGCGGCCGAGCCGATGCGCACGCTCGTCGAGTGCGGCTTCGAGATCGTCGCCACGGCGGGCACGCGCGACGCGCTCGCGAAGCACGGCATCGACGCGAAGCTCGTGAAGAAGGTCCGCGACGGCTCGCCGCACACGGTCGACCTGATCGAGGCCGGCGACGTGCAGCTCGTGATCAACACGGTCGCGCCCGACCCGGAGGCGATCGCGGACTCGTACTCGATGCGCCGCGCGGCGCTGATGCGAGGCATCCCGTACTGCACGACGATGGCGGCGGCGCGCGCGTCGGCGGGGGCGATCCGCGCGATGCGCGAGGGCTCGATCGGCGTGCGCTCGCTCCAGGAGATCCACGCGCGCATGCGCGGCGCGTGAGCGCGACGCCCTGGCAGCGCGCGATCGCCGAGCTGCGCGCCGCGCTCGGCGCGGCCCGGGGCGACGAGGCGGCGCCCGGCCTCCCGGACGAGGCGCGGCTCCGCGACGCGCTCGCACGCGCTCTCGCGCTGTGCGTTCCACCCGAGCTTCGCGACGCGCTCGCGCGGCGCGTCGACGCCCGCGAGGCGGCGGCGCCGGGGAGTGACGCGCACGCGCTCGCGACGCGCGAGCTCGCGCGCGCGCTCGAGGAGTGGGAATCGGACGCCTTCGCGGAGCGCGCGCTCGGGCGCAGCGTCGAGGCGCTTCCGGGCGTCGGTCCGAAGCGCGCGCACGGGCTCGCCGAGCGCGGGCTCGGGCGCGTCGTCGACCTGCTCTTCCACCTGCCGCAGGCCTACGACGATCGCCGCTCGCTCGAGGCCATCGGCGACCTGCGCGTGGGGCAGCACGCGACCGTGATCGGCACCGTGCGCTCGAAGCGCGTCGAGTCGAAGGTCGCGCGCGGGCGCGCGCAGCGCGTGCTCGAGGCCGTCGTCGGCGACGACACGGGCACGCTCGTGCTGCGCTGGTTCCGCGCGAGCGACCGGCTCGCGGCCGCGCTCGAGCCGGGCGTGCGCGTGCTCGCGACGGGCGACGTGCGCCGCTACCGCTTCGCGAAGGAGATGGTCCACCCGGAGCTCGAGCGGCTCGGCGACGGCGACGCTCCCGACGCCAGCGGCGCCGACGCGAGCGGCGCCGATGCGAGCGGCTCCGACGCGCGGCCGCCCGCCGAGGACGCGGAGCTGCGCGTCGTGCCCGCCTACGCGTGCCCGGAGGGCGTCGCGCCGCGCACGTTCCGCACGCTCGTCGCGACCGCCGTCGAGCGCTACAGCGACCTCGTTCCGGGCTGGCTCCCCGACGCGCTCGCGCGCGACGCGGGCCTGCCCGCGCCGGGCGAGGCGCTGCGGCGCGTGCACGCGCCCGAGCGCGAAGCGCGCGTGCGCGACTACGCGGGCTTCGCGTCGCCCGCGCACGAGCGCCTCGTGCTCGAGGAGCTCTACCTGCTCGAGCTCGGGCTCGCGCTCCGGCACGCGCGCCGCGCGCGCGCGCCGGGCATCGCGCTCGACGCGTCGCGCGGCGCGGCGGCCGACGCGCAGCTCCCGTTCGCGCTCACCGCCGCGCAGGCGCGCGCGCTCGCGGAGATCCGCGGCGACCTCGCGCGCCCGTCGCCGATGTCGCGCCTGCTGCAGGGCGACGTCGGGAGCGGCAAGACGGCGGTCGCCTTCCTCGCCGCGGTCACCGCGACGGCCGACGGGCACCAGGCCGCGTTCATGGCGCCGACGGAGCTCCTGGCCGAGCAGCACGCGCGCTCGCTCGCGCGGCTCGCGGCGGCGCTGCCCGCCGGCCTGCGGCCGCGCCTCGCGCGGCTCACGGCGTCGCTCCCGCGCGCCGAGGCCGACGCGGTGCGCGCGCGGCTCGCGCGCGGCGAGGTCGACCTCGTCGTCGGCACGCACGCGCTCGTGCAGGACGACGTCCGCATCCCGCGCCTCGCGCTCGCGATCGTCGACGAGCAGCACCGCTTCGGCGTCCGGCAGCGCGCGGCGCTCGCCGCGCGAGGGGAGGGCGCGCGCGCGCCGCACGCGCTCGTGATGACCGCGACGCCGATCCCGCGCACGCTCGCGCTCACGCTCTACGGGGACCTCGACGTGTCGGTGATCGACGCGCTCCCGCCGGGCCGCGCGCCGACCGCGACCTGGCTCGCGCGCGAGGGCGACGGCAAGCAGGTGGCCGAGGCGCTGCGCGCGGCGCTCGACCGCGGCGAGCAGGCCTACGTCGTGTTCCCGCTCGTCGAGGAGAGCGAGAAGGTCGACCTGCGCTCCGCCGTCGACGGCGCGCGACGCATCGCGCGCGCCTACCCCGACGCGCGCGTCGATCTCGTGCACGGCCGCCTCTCGGCGGAGGAGCGCGCGGCCGCGATGGCGCGCTTCGAGTCGGGCGAGACGCGCATCCTCGTGTCGACGACCGTGATCGAGGTCGGCGTCGACGTCGCGAACGCGACGCTCATGATCGTCGAGCACGCCGAGCGCTTCGGCCTCGCGCAGCTCCACCAGCTGCGCGGGCGCGTCGGGCGCGGCGGCGCCCCCGGCACGTGCGTGCTCGTCGCGCGCGGCGGTGGCGAGGAGAGCGAGGCGCGCCTGCGCGCGATGCTCGAGACGACGGACGGCTTCCGCATCGCCGACGCCGACCTGCGCATCCGCGGGCCGGGCGAGTTCCTGGGCACGCGCCAGAGCGGCCACCTGCCGAGCCTGCGCGTGGCCGACCTCGTGCGCGACGCGCGGCTCGTCGCGCGCGCGCGCAACGCGGCCTTCGCGACCGTGCGCGCCGACCCGGCGCTCGGCGGCGCGCCCGGCCTCCTGCGCGCGGTCGAGCAGCGCTGGGGCGAGCGCCTCGCGCTCGCCGGAGTGGGTTGACGGCGCGCGCCCGGCGCGCGAAACCCCGGAGCGCAGATCGCGCACGCCGCCGCGGCCCGCCGGGCCGCGCGCACGAGGAGCCCGCCGCATGTACGCAGGACGCATCGTCGCCGTGGGGCGCACGCCGGGGGGCGCGAACGCCGTTCTCTACCGCGTGTCGTCGCGCTCGTTCCCGAACCGCAAGGCCGTCGACCTCGGCGGGCGGCTCGCGATCGTCCCGCGCGAGGGGCACGAGGGCGACGTCCAGAAGAACCCGTACATCGCCTACGCGTGCCTGCGCATCGCGGAGGCGCACGGCGAGCGCTTCGCGATCGCGACGAACGGCAGCCACACCGACCCGATCGCCGAGAAGGTCGCGATGGGCGTGCCGCCGCGCGACGCGCTCGCCGCGTGCCTGCTCGCGATGGACTACGAGAAGGACGACTTCGACACGCCGCGCATCGCGGCCGCCGTGCCGCAGCGCGGCGACGCGGGCTGGCTGGCCATCGTGCGGCGCGACGCGCTCGTGGTGAAGGAGGTCGCGCTGCGCGACGGCCACTCGAGCTGGATCTCGACCTACGAGGGCGACGACGTGCGCGAGGCACAGGCGATCGCGCTCGACGCCGCCGACGCGGCGGCCGCCGCGCGCTTCGTCGCCGGCGGGGGTGGCTATGCCGGGCTCGTGAACCCGGTGACGAGCGCGGCCGCCGTGGCGACGGCGAGCGGCTTCGAGCTCGCGACGCACGTCGTCGGCTGAGGTGCGGGCGCCGGGCGCTCCAGGCGTGCCGCGGACGGCCGATGAGGGCGTCCGGTGCGTCGAGCTTGACGCCTTCGTCCCCTTCACCTACCTAGAGCGGCCATGCGCTTCGGATTCGAGCAACGGCTCCTCGCCCTCGGTCACCTCGACCTGCTCCTTAGCAGGGCGGGAGAGGCCTAGGCGCGACTCCGTAGCCACGGAACGAAGCAGCGCAAAGCCCTCTCCCGCCGAACCGGCCGGAGGGGGCTTCGCGTTTCCGGGGTCGCCCGGAACGAGGCCCCGGTCGAACCGGCGGCGCGCGCGGACGGCGCGCATCGCCCGAGCGACCGAGCCCCGCATCCCCCACCGGCGCCGACGAGTCCGAGAGAGCCTCGCGCGCCCTCAGGCGCAACGGAGAGAAGCGGCCCCCGAGCCGGTGGAGACCTCGCCATGTCCATGCCCTTCCAGAAGTACCGACCGTTCCCGCCCGTGCACCTGCCCGATCGCACCTGGCCCGAGCGCACGATCACGCACGCGCCGATCTGGTGCAGCGTCGACCTGCGCGACGGCAACCAGGCGCTCATCGAGCCGATGGGGAGCGAACGCAAGCGGCGCCTGTGGTCGACGCTCGTCGCGATGGGCTTCCCGGAGATCGAGATCGGCTTCCCGGCGGCGTCGCAGACCGACTACGACTTCGCGCGCGAGATCATCGAGCGCGACGAGATCCCGCCGCAGCTCACCGTGCAGGTGCTGACGCAGGCCCGCACCGACCTGATCGACAAGACGTTCGAGGCGCTGCGCGGCGCGCCGCGCGCGATCGTGCACCTCTACAACTCGACGTCCGAGCTGCAGCGGCGCGTCGTCTTCGGGCAGGATCGCCGGGGCATCGTCGACATCGCGGTGCGCGGCGCGGTGCGCGTGCGCGAGCAGGCGCTCAGGGCGCCCGACACCGACTGGGTCTTCCAGTACTCGCCCGAGAGCTTCACCGGCACGGAGCTCGACTTCGCCGTCGAGATCTGCGAGGCGGTGATGGACGTGTTCGAGCCGACGCCCGAGCACCGGCTCATCGTGAACCTGCCGGCGACGGTCGAGATGTCGACGCCCAACGTGTATGCCGACCAGATCGAGTGGTTCGCGCGCCACGTGAAGCAGCGCGAGTCGCTGATCCTGTCCGTGCACCCGCACAACGACCGCGGCTGTGCGGTGGCGGGCGCCGAGCTCGCGCTGCTGGCGGGCGCGGAGCGTGTCGAGGGAACGCTCTTCGGCAACGGCGAGCGCACGGGGAACGTCGACGTCGTCACGCTGGCGGTCAACATGCTCACGCAGGGCGTCGACCCGAAGCTCGACTGCTCCGACATCAACGCGCTGCGCATGACGGCCGAGCACTGCAACCGGCTGCCCGTGCACCCGCGCCACCCGTGGGTCGGCGACCTGGTCTTCACCGCGTTCTCGGGCTCGCACCAGGACGCCATCAAGAAGGGTCTCGCCGCGCGCGCCGCGAACCCGGACGCGGTCTGGGAGGTGCCCTACCTGCCGATCGACCCGGCCGACCTCGGGCGCACGTACGAGGCCGTGATCCGCATCAACAGCCAGTCGGGCAAGGGCGGCATCGCCTACGTCCTCGAGCAGGATCACGGCCTGCGCCTCCCGCGCCGCCTCCAGATCGAGTTCGCGCGCGTCATCCAGGCGCTGACGGACCAGACGGAAGAGGAGGCCACGAGCAAGCAGGTCTACGCCGTGTTCGAGCGCGAGTACCTGCTGCGCAACGAGCCGCTCGAGCTCGTCGACCACGAGGTCCACGCCTCCGAGAAGGGCTCGCTCGCGCCGCGCACGCTCACGGCCACCGTCGTCTGGAAGGGCGAGACGCGCGAGCTGCGCGGCTTCGGGAACGGCCCGATCGACGCCTTCGTCGACGCGCTGCGCCGCGACTGCGGCGTCGACCTGCGCGTCGCCGACTACAGCGAGCACGCGGTGGGCAAGGGCGCCGACGCCGCGGCCGTGGCCTACGTCGAGGTCGAGACCGGCAGCGGCGATCTCCTCTTCGGAGTCGGCTCCGACCCGAGCATCGCGGCCGCGTCGCTGAAGGCCGTCGCGAGCGCCGTGAACCGCGCCGCCGCGCGCGAGGCGCGTTAGGCGCCGCGCGCCGCGCGGCCCGATCCGGCCGCGCGGCGCGCCTGCGTGCGATGCGGCGGCGCTCGCCTAGAGCACGGCCTCGAGCAGGTGCGGGCCGCGCGCGGCGAACGCGGCGGCGAGCCCGTCGCGCAGCGCGTCGGGCGTCTCGACGCGGCGGACGTGCGCGGCCGGCAGGCCGAAGCCGCGCGCGAGCGCGGCCCAGTCGAGCGGTGGCGCGTCGAGGTTCGTGAGCGCGCGCGCCTTCGGCCCGGGCTCGGCGACGCCCGCGCGCGCGAGCTCGATCTGCAGGATGCGGTACGCGCGGTTCGAGCAGAGGACGACGACCACGTCGAGCGACTCGCGCGCGGCCGTCCAGAGCGCCTGCAGCGTGTAGGCGGCGCTTCCGTCCGCCTGGATGGCCACGACGGGGCGGTCGGGGCAGGCGAGCGCGGCGCCGACCGCGCACGGCAGGCCCTGGCCGATGGCGCCGCCCGTGAGCGAGAGCATCGAGTGCGGCGCCGCGCCCTGCGACGCGAGTCCGAAGCCGAGGCTGCTCGTCGCGCCCTCGTCGACGACGATCGCGTTCTCGGGCAGCGCGCGTGCGAGCGCGACGCCGAGAGAGCCGGGCGTGAGCGGCGCCGTCCCCGGCGCAGCGTGCGGCGGGAGCGATGCGTCGGCGAACGCGCCGCGCGCCGGGGCGTCGAGCGCGTCGGCGAGCGCCTCGAGCGCGGCGCGCGCGTCCTCGGCCGGGCCGAACGCGACGTGCGTGCGTGCATCGTCGGTGAGGCGCCCGGGCATTCCCGCGTAGCCGAAGAACGCGACGGGCGCGGTCGCACCCGCGAGCACGACGGCGTCGTGCTCCGCGAGCAATCCGGCGGCCTGCTCGGGGAAGTACGGGAGGCGCTCCACGGGCGGCCGTCCTCGGCCGCGCTCGTGATGCGCCGGGAACACCTCGGAGACGAGCCGCGCGCCGCAGGCGGTGGCGATGCGCGCGGCCTGCGCGAGCGCGTCGGCGCGCAGCGCGCGCCCGCCGAGCAGGACGAGTGGGCGCGCGGCCTCGCGCAGCGCGCGCGCCGCGCGCTCGACGGCGTCGCGCGCGGGCGCGGGCGATGCGGGGAGCGACACGGGCGCGGGCGCGCAGCCCTCGGCGGCCTGGAGGTCGGCGGGGAGCACGAGCGTCGCGACGCCGCGCTCGCCCTCGAGTGCGGCGCGCATCGCGTCGGCCGTGTCGCGCGCGAGCGACGCGGCGTCGCGCGACGTGCGCACGAAGCGCGAGACGGGGCGCGCGAGCGACTCGATGTCGGAGGCGAGCGGCGGGTCGTTCGCGATGTGCCACGTCGCGTGGTCGCCGACGAGGTTCACGACGGGCGAGTAGGCGCGCCGCGCGTTGTGCAGGTTGGCGATGCCGTTGCCGAGGCCGGGGCCGAGGTGGAGCAGCGCGAGGGCGGGCTCGCCTCGCATGCGCGCCCATCCGTCGGCCGCGCCCGTGCACACGCCCTCGAAGAGCCCGAGCACCGCGCGCACCTCGGGGAGCGCGTCGAGCGCCGCGACGAGCGGCATCTCGGTCGTGCCGGGGTTCGCGAAGCAGATGCGGCTGCCGCCGCGAAGGGCCGTCTCGAGGACGGCGCGCGCTCCGTTCATGGCGGGACGACTCCGGGGATGGGCGGAAACGAGCGGGAGCGGCCGAGGGTCGCGGCCCGTGCTCGGCGTGTCCAGCGGCGGCGCGCCCGGGAGGCACGCGCCGGCGCCAAGTCCGCGCGGCGGCGCGGGTTCCCGCCGGGGCAGGGCGGACGGGATGGGCCACCGGCGGCGCAACTCGCCGACGTCGCACCGGTTTCGCCATTGCACCGCGTCCATGAATGTTCTATGAAGCGTGCCGGCCGGGGCCTGCGGGCACCGGTCGACCCGGCGGAATCGGCACCGCCGGCCGCGCCTCGGTCCGGGTGGCCGAGCGGCGCACGAGAGGTGGAGCAGTTGGAGCGGAAGCAGATGCGGATCCAGTGGCAGCGGCACGGCGCGGAGCGGCGACAGGGGACGAAGCTCGCGCGCGCGCTCGCGGTGGCCTTCGCGGCGCTCGTCGCGGCGGGCGCGGCGCAGGCGATCACGGTCGGCGCGTACTCGCTCGACGTCGAGATCACGCGCGGCGGGAAGTTCGGGCTGAACGACGGCGACCTGCTGCTCGACGCGGGTCAGGTCTACGTCGACACGGGCGCGATCACGGGCGTCGGCACCGAGTACGCGGACGTCGTCGACTTCCACATGACGCTCGGCACCGAGACCTGGGGCTGGTACCCGGCTCCGATCGTGCCCGGCGTGAACGGCTACGGCACGTATCCGACCGTGAACCGCGCGACCTACACGGACGGCGTGCTCACGCGCATCGAGCTGGCGTCGGCGAGCCAGAACGGTCACCTGCTCGAGCTCGGTGGCACGAACACGGTCGGCGCGCTCGGCGACCTCTCGCTGTTCGGCGACAACTACTTCGTCGGCGAGGTGCGCGGGCGCTACACGGCGAACCCGATTCCCGAGCCGAGCGCCGCGCTCGCCTTCGCGATCGGCGGCGCAGTCGCGGCCGTGCGGATCCGGCGGCGCTGACGCGGTCGCTCTTCGTTCCTTCCTCCCTGCCGTCGCGCGGGATGCCCGACCTCGGGTGACTCCGTAGACTCCCGCCGCTCGCGCCTGCCGCGCGAGCGGCGGGAGCACGCGTGAGCGCAGACGGCGACCCGGCCTCGTCCCCCTCCGCCTCCTCGTCGGGCTTCCACCCGCGCGACCGCCTGAAGCGCGAGCTCACGCTGTGGGACGCGGTGATGCTCGTCGTCGCCTCGGTCGTCGGGTCGGGGATCTTCTTCACACCGGGCCGCGTGGCGGAGCTGCTGCCGCACCCGGGCTGGATCCTCGCCGCGTGGCTCGCGGGCGGCGCGATCTCGCTCGCGGGCGCGCTCGCGAACGCCGAGCTGTCGGCCATGTTCCCGCGCGCCGGCGGCGACTACGTGTACGTGCGCGAGGGCATCCACCCGGCGGCGGGCTTCCTCGTCGGCTGGCTCTCGTTCGCGATCATCTTCACGGGCACGATCGCCGCCGTGGCCGCCGCCTTCGCCGAGGGGGTCGCGGGCCCGCTCGGCTGGGGCGAGGGCGCGACCGTCGCGCTCGCGATCGCCGTCACCGTGCTGTGCTCGTGGCTCAACTACGTCGGCGTGCGCTGGGGAGCGCGCGCCAACAACGGGACGTCGGTGGTGAAGATCGCGGCGCTGGGCGCGTTCGTCGTCGCCGGCCCGCTCTTCGGCGCGGGCGACTGGTCGAACGTGTTCGCCCCGGCGCTCGGCGCCTCCGGCGCCTCCGGCGCCTCGGGCGGCGGCGCCGGAGGCGCGCGCGCCGCCGCGTTCGCGCTCGCGATGTCGCCCGTGCTCTTCAGCTACCTCGGGTGGAACGCGTCGGTGTTCGTCGCGAGCGAGATCCGCGATCCGCGCCGCAACGTGCCGCGCTCGCTCTTCCTCGGGCTCGCGATCTGCACGAGCGTCTACCTGGCCGTGAACGTCGTCTACCTCTACGCGATTCCCGTCGCCGCCCTCCGCGGCGTCGGCGACGCCGGGAGCGCGGCGGCCGTCGCGCTCTTCGGGCCGGTCGCCTCCCGTCTCGTGTCGGCCTTCGTGCTCGTCTCCATCTTCGGGACGCTCAGCGCGACGGTGCTCGTCGGGCCGCGCATCGCCTACGCGATGGCGCTCGACGGCCTCTTCTTCGGGCGGCTCGAAGGCGTCACCGAGGGCTACCAGACGCCCGGCTCGGCGATCGCCCTCCAGGCGGCGATCGCGTCGGGCCTCCTGCTCGTGCTGCGCAGCTTCCCGAGTGCGCTCGACTTCACGACCTTCGCCATCATGCTCGCGGCCATCGCCGACGTCGCGGCGCTCTTCCGGCTGCGACGGCGCGAGCCCGCGCGCGAGCGGCCGTACCGAGCCTGGGGATACCCGTGGATCCCGGCGCTCTACGCGCTCGCGTCCGCCGCCATCGCCGCCTCGCTGGCGATCGCGAAGCCGCTCGAGGCGCTCGTCTGCGGGGCGATGCTCGTCGTCGGGCTCCTCCTCTACCGGGCGGCAGCCCGCGCGCAGCGGGCGCGCGGCGCCGGAGCGCCCCTGGAGAGGGGCACCGCGCTCGACTAGATTGCTCCGTTCACACCTCTCGAAGCGGGCGTCCACGGGGAGCCGACGGCGGATGCGTCAGCGACGGCACGACGGAGCAGGGGCCGAATCGCGCACGCGCGTCGCCGCAGCGGCTCGCGCGCGCGTCGCGCTCGCCGTTCGCGTGGCGCGCGCGAGGGGGGCGACGGGCATCGCGACCTAGCCCGCCCGCGCAGTGCGCGCGCGGCGGGCGCAACGGGACGCGAGCGGCCGCGCACGCGGCCGGGCTCGCGCGGATTCGCGACGCAATGCCCGACGACGGAGTCACCACACCATGCCCGGCCCCTTCCGCCACGACTTCAACCGCCTGAACCGCCTCCCTCCCTACGTGCTCGCCGAGGTCACCGACCTCATGCGCGCGGCACGCCGCGCCGGCGAGGACGTGATCGACCTCGGCATGGGCAACCCCGACATGCCGACGCCGCCGCACGTCGTCGAGAAGATCTGCGAAGCCGCGCGCGACCCGCGCAACCACCGCTACTCGTCCTCGCCCGGCATCCCGAACCTGCGCGCCGCGATCTGCGAGTGGTACGCGCGGCGCCACGGCGTCGAGCTCGACCCGGGCTCCGAGGCGATCGCGGTGATCGGCGCGAAGGAGGGGCTCTCGCACTTCGTGCTCGTCACGATCGGGCCCGGTGACGTCGTGCTGTGCCCCGACCCCGCCTATCCCATCCACCAGTACGCGACGGTGATCGCGGGCGGCGACCTGCGCCACGTGCCCCTCACGCCCGAGTGCGACTTCATCGCGAACCTCGAACAGGCGGTGGCGCGGACCTGGCCGAAGCCGAAGATGCTGATCCTGTCGTTTCCCGCGAATCCGACCACGCACGTCGTCGACCGCGCGTTCTTCGAGCGGGTGGTCGAGTTCGCGCGCGCGAACGACCTGATGATCCTGCACGACTTCGCGTACGCCGAGATCTGCTACGACGGCTACGTGCCGCCGAGCATCCTCGAGGTGCCCGGGGCCAAGGACGTCGCGATCGAGTTCACGTCGCTCTCGAAGAGCCACTCGATGGCCGGCTGGCGCGTCGGCTTCGCGGCCGGCAACCGCGACATGATCCACGCGCTCCGCCGCATCAAGAGCTACCTCGACTACGGCATGCCGCAGGCCATCCAGATCGGCGCCATCTCGGCGCTGCGCGGCCCGCAGGACTGCGTCGCCGAGAACGTCGCCGAGTACAAGGAGCGCCGCGACGCGCTGTGCGAAGGGCTCTCGCAGCCCGGCCCCGGCCAGTGGAAGATCGACAAGCCCGTCGCCACCATGTTCGTCTGGGCGCGCATTCCCGAGCCGCTGCAGTCGATGGGCTCGCTCGAGTTCAGCAAGCGGCTGCTGCGCGACGCGAAGGTCGCGGTGTCGCCGGGAATCGGCTTCGGCGCGACGGGCGAGGGCTACGTGCGCTTCTCGCTGGTCGAGAACAAGCATCGCATCCGCCAGGCCGTGCGCGGGATCCGCCGCTTCCTGCGCGAGAACGATCCCGCCGCCTAGCGAGCGGGCCGGGCGCGCGGCCGGGAGCCGGCGGACGAAGGGAGAGCGACGGTCATGGCGGGCGGAACGAAGGCGGGGCGCGGCGCGGCGGCGCGCGCGGTGGGCGTCGGGCTGATCGGCTTCGGCACGATCGGCAAGGGCGTCGCGAAGGTGCTCGCCCGCAACGCCGCCGTGATCGAGCAGCGCCTCGGCTTCCCGCTGCGCCTCGTCCGCATCGCCGACCTCGACACGGAGACCGACCGCGGCGTCGACCTCACCGGCATCCGCTTCGACGCGGACGCCGACGGGCTCCTCGCCGACCCGTCCGTCGACATCGCGATCGAGCTGATCGGCGGCTACGGCGCCGCGCGCCGCATCACGCTCGCCGCGATCGCCGCCGGCAAGCACGTCGTCACGGCGAACAAGGCGCTGCTCGCGCTGCACGGCGCCGAGATCTTCGAGGCCGCGAAGGCGAAGGGCGTCGACGTCGCGTTCGAGGCCAGCGTCGGCGGCGGCATCCCCATCCTGCGGTCGCTGCGCGAGGGGCTCGCGGCGAACGTGATCGAGAGCGTGCACGGCATCCTCAACGGCACGACCAACTACGTGCTGACCGAGATGGAGCGCACCGGCGAGGCCTTCGAGGTCGTGCTCGAGCGCGCGCAGGAGCTCGGCTACGCCGAGGCCGACCCGACGTTCGACGTCGACGGCATCGACGCCGCGCACAAGCTGTCGCTGCTCACCGCCATGGCCTACGGCGCGCGGCTCACGTTCGAGGAGATCCCGACGGAGGGCATCCGCGGGCTCGTGCCGCTCGACTTCGAGATGGCCGAGGAGTTCGGCTACCGCATCAAGCTGCTCGGCATCGCCAAGCGCGTGGTCGGCGCGGACGGCGGCGAGCGCATCGACGCGCGCGTGCACCCGACGATGGTGCCGCGGTCGAGCCTGCTCGCGAGCGTCGACGGCGCGATGAACGCGGTGGCCGTGTGCGGCAACGCCGTCGGGCCGACGCTCTTCTACGGTGCCGGCGCGGGCGAGCTTCCGACCGCGAGCGCGGTCGTCGCCGACCTGATGGAGATCGCGCGCGAGATCCGGCGCAGCGGAGGAGGGCGCGTGGCGCCGCTCTCCTACGAGCCCGACCAGCTCGTGGCGAAGCCGATGCTCCCGCCGGGCGAGCTCGAGGGGCGCTGCTACCTGCGCTTCGCGGCGGTCGACGAGCCGGGCGTGCTGGCGCGCATCACGGGCGCGCTCGGCGCGCGCCGCGTCGGGATCGAGAGCGCCTACCAGGGGAGGCGCGCCGCGTCGGCGAGCGCGGCGTCGGTCATCGTGCTCACGCACCCCGCGCGCGAGGCCGCGGTGCGCGAGGCGCTCGCCGAGATCGACGCGCTCTCGGACGTGATCGAGCCGACCCGGCTCATCCGCATCGAGGAGGAGCTCTGACATGGGCGACGCCAGCAAGCCGCACTACCGCGCCTGGTTCGAGAGCCTCGACGACCCGACCGAGCGCCATGCGCTCGACGAGATCGTCTACACCGACCGCAACGGCGGTCTGCTCCAGGTCGCGCACGACATGGGCGAGCTGCGCAAGACGTCGGGCGCCGAGTGGAAGGCGCTCTTCGAGGCGCGCGCGCACAAGACGGAGTGGCCCTACGGCTCCGGCGTCTGGGGCAAGAAGGAGTGGGTGCTCCCCGAGGTCGACAACGAGAACGTCGTCTCCATGTACGAAGGGCACTCGAACCTGTTCTGGGCCGAGCGCTACGGCCGGCAGCTCGGGATCGAGGACCTGTGGATCAAGCTCTGCGGCAACTCGCACACGGGGTCCTTCAAGGACCTCGGGATGACCGTGCTCGTCTCGATGGTCAAGGAGATGATCGCGCGCGGGAAGTCGATTCCGGCCGTCGCGTGTGCGTCGACCGGTGACACGTCGGCCGCGCTCGCGGCCTACGGCGCGGCGGCCGGCGTGCCCACGATCGTCTTCCTCCCGCGCGGCAAGATCTCGATGGCGCAGCTGATCCAGCCCGTCGCGAACGGCGCGATCGTGTTCGCGCTCGACACGGACTTCGACGGCTGCATGGAGATCGTGAAGCAGGTCTCGCAGCGCGACGGCGTCTACCTCGCCAACTCGATGAACAGCCTGCGCATCGAGGGGCAGAAGACGGTCGGCATCGAGATCGTGCAGCAGTTCGACTGGGAGGTGCCGGACTGGATCGTGATCCCGGGCGGGAACCTCGGCAACGTCTCGGCGCTCGCGCGCGGCATCGACATGATGGTCGACCTCGGGCTCGTGCAGCGCCGCCCTCGCATCTGCGTGGCGCAGGCGCAGGCCGCGAACCCGCTCTACCTCTCGTACCGCACGGGCTTCGAGGTGTTCGAGCCGATCGCGGCGCGCAAGACGCTGGCGTCGGCGATCCAGATCGGGAACCCCGTCTCGTACAAGAAGGCGATCGACGCGTTGCGCCGCTACGACGGCGTCGTCGAGCAGGCGAGCGAGGCGGAGATCGCGGAGGCCTGCGCGAGCGCCGACCGCACGGGGCTGTTCAACTGCCCGCACACGGGCGTGGCGCTCGCCGCCCTGCGCAAGCTGCTCGAGGCGGGAACGATCCGGCGCGGCGACCGCGTGGTCGTCGTCTCGACGGCGCACGGCCTCAAGTTCACCGACTTCAAGGTCGCCTATCACAAGATGGAGCTCGACGGCATCGTCTCCGAGCACCCGAACCCGCCGATCGAGCTCGAGGCCCGCTACGAGGTCGTCCGCGACCGCATGCTGCGCGAGATCGACGCGCGCTTCGGACGCTAGGCGAGGCGTGTTCACCGGCATCGTCGAGCACGCCGGCCGCGTCCTCGGAGTCGACCTCGCGCGCGACGTCGCGCGCCTGCGCATCGACGTCGGTCCGCTCGCCGAGGGCGTGCGCCTCGGCGACAGCGTCGCGGTGAACGGTGCGTGCCTCACGGTGGCGGCGATCGACGGCGCCGCGCTCCGCTTCGACGCCGTGCGCGAGACGCTCGAGCGGACGGCGCTCGGCGCGCTGCGCGCCGGCGACCGCGTGCACCTCGAGCGCGCGATGCGCGCCGACGGGCGCTTCGACGGCCACATCGTGCAGGGACACGTCGACGGCATCGGGCGCGTGCGCGCGCTCGCGCGCGACGGCGACGACGTGCGGCTCGACGTCGACTGCGAGCCGGGCTTCGCGGACTGGCTCGTCGAGAAGGGCTCCGTCGCGATCGACGGCGTCTCGCTCACGGTGGTCGGCGTCGACGAGCGGAGCTTCCACGTCGTGCTCATCCCGCACACGCTCGAGCGGACGACGCTCGGAGCGCGCGCGCCCGGAAGCCCCGTGAACCTCGAGGCCGACGTCCTCGGCAAGTACGTGAAGCGCTACCTCGAGCGCGTGCGGCCCGCATGAGCGCGCCGACCGCGTCGTTCGCGTCCGCACGAGCGCTCCGGCTCGCGCTCCTGCTCGCGGTCGCGGTCCTCCCGGCGCCGCTGCGCGCCGAGGAGGGCGGCGCGCCGAGCGCGCGCGGCGGACGGAGCTGGGAGGCGACGATCGACCGCGTCGCGCCGTCGGTCGTCGTGCTGCGCGTGATGGCGCCGCGGGCGTTCGACGGCGGCGGGCCCGGGACGTCGCTCGCGACGGGCTTCGTCGTCGACGCCGAGCGCGGGCTCATCCTCACGAACCGCCACGTCGTGCAGCCCGGCCCCGTGCATGCCGAGGCCGTCTTCCTCGACCACGAGGAGGTGCCCGTCGAGGCCGTGTACCGCGACCCGGTGCACGACTTCGGCTTCTACCGCTTCGACCCGCGCGACGTGAGGTTCCTGCCCGTGCGCGCGCTCGAGCTCGCGCCCGAGCGCGCGCGGGTCGGCACCGAGATCCGCGTGATCGGCAACGACGCGGGCGAGAAGCTGTCGATCCTCGCCGGCACGCTCGCGCGCCTCGACCGCCCCGCGCCCGACTACGGGCGCGAGGGCTACAACGACTTCAACACGTTCTACTACCAGGCCGCGTCGGGGACGTCGGGCGGCTCGTCGGGCTCGCCGGTGATCGACGTCTCGGGCCGCGTCGTCGCGCTGAACGCGGGCGGCAAGCGGAGCGCCGCGTCGAGCTTCTACCTGCCCCTCGACCGCGTCGTGCGCGCGCTCGGCTACGTGCAGCGGGGCGAGCCCGTGCCGCGCGGCACGCTGCAGGCCGTGCTTCAGCACGTCCCCTTCGACCAGGTGCGTCGCCTCGGCCTGCGCGCCGAGACGGAGGCGCTCGTGCGCGCGGCGTTCCCCGAGCAGACGGGGATGATCGTCGTCGCCGAGACGGTGCCGGGCGGCCCGGCGCACGGGAAGCTCCGCCCCGGCGACGTCGTGGTGCGCGTCGACGGAGAGCTCGTCGCGAGCTTCCTGCCGATCGAGTCCGTGCTCGACGCGTCGGTCGGCCGCCGCGTGCGCGTCGCGGTCGAGCGCGGCGGCGAGCCGCTCGAGCTCGAGCTCGAGGTCGGCGACCTGCACGCGATCACGCCCGATCGCTTCGTCGAGTTCGGCGGCGGCGTCGTGCACGAGCTGTCGTACCAGCAGGCGCGCAGCCACGCGGTCGAGGCGCGCGGCGCCTACGTCGCGCTGCCGGGCTATGCGCTCTGGCGCGGCGGCGTTCCCGGCGATTCGGTGATCACGCAGCTCGACCACCACCCGGTCGCGAGCCTCGCGGACTTCGAGCGCGCGCTCGCGACGCTCGCGCCGGACGGGCTCGTCACGGTCCGCTACTTCCCGCTCTCGAACCCGCGCACGCGCGAGGTCGCGGTGGTGCCCGTGTCCGAGCGGTGGTTCGAGACGCGCGTCTGCGCGCGCGACGACGCGACGGGGTCCTGGCCGTGCCGCGCGATCGCGCTTGCCGGCGCGAGCGAGCCGCTCGCGCCGGCGACGGCGCGACTCGAGGCCGACGGTCCGCGCGCCGTGCGCACGCTCGCGCCGTCGCTCGTGCTCGTCGATTTCGACATCCCGTTCCGCCTCGATGGCGTCCACGGAGACCGCTTCCGCGGCGCCGGGCTCGTCGTCGACGCCGAGCGCGGGCTCGTCGTCGTCGACCGCGAGACGGTGCCGATCGCGCTCGGCGACCTCTCGCTGACCTTCGGCGGCAGCGTGAAGGTGCCGGGCGAGCTCGTCTACCTGCATCCGGAGCACGGCATCGCCGTGATCCGCTACGACCCTCGGCTCCTCGGCGACACGCCCGTGCGCAGCGCGACGCTGCGCCCGGGCTCGCTCGACGTGGGCGACGACGTCGTGCTCGTCGGAATGACGAGTCGCCACCGCGTCGTCGCGCGCGAGACGGTCGTCTCGCGGCGCGAGCCGATCGTGATGCCGCCCGCGACCGCTCCGCGCTTTCGCGAGTCGAACGTCGAGCTCGTCACGCTCGCCGACACGACGCCGACGGTCGGCGGGGTCCTGGCCGACGGGAAGGGGCGCGTGCGGGCGCTCTGGGCGTCGTTCCTGCGCAACGACGCGTCGGAGGGGACGGGCTCGTTCTTCGCGGGCATGCCGATCGAGCGCGTGCTCGACGTGGTCGAGCCGCTGCGCGAAGGGCGCGCCGTCGGCTGGCGGAGCCTCGGCGTCGAGCTGCGCGCGATCCCGCTGTCGGACGGTCGCGAGCTCGGGCTGCCGGAGGCGTGGGCGCAGCGGCTCGAGGAGAGGGACCCGAGCGAACGGCGCGTGCTGCTCGTCGGGCGCATCGCGGCGGGCTCGCCGGCGTCGCAGGTGCTGCGCGAGGGCGACCTCGTGCTGCGCGCGGGCGGCGAGATCGCGACCCGCGTGCACGAGGTCGAGCGCGCGGCCCAGGCGGAGGAGGTCGAGCTGCTCGTCGCGCGCGAGGGCGAGCCGCTCGCGCTGCGCGTCGCGACCGAGCCGCTCGACGGGCGCGGCACGCAGCGCGCGCTGCTGTGGGCGGGCGCCGTGCTGCAGGACGCGCCGCGCTCGCTCGCGACGGAGTTCCAGCTGCCGCGCACGGGCGTGTACGTGGCGTGGCTGTGGTACGGCTCGCCCGCGAACCGCGACGGCCTCGGCGCGTCGACGCGCATCGTCGGTGTCGACGGTGCGTCGACGCCGGACCTCGACGCCTTCCTCGCCGCGGTCGCGGGCGCGCGCGACGGCGACTCCGTCCGCCTCGACGTGCGCGACCTCGAGGATCGGCCGGACGTGCTCACGCTCGAGCTCGACGACGAGTTCTGGCCGACGCAGGAGCTCGCCCTGCGCGCCGACGGCTGGCATCGCACGCCCGTCGAGCGGCGCGAGGCGGCGGAGCCCGCGCCGCGACCCGACGTCGAAGACGGTGAGGGTGCGAGGTGACGCGCGCGCTCTCGGTGGCCGGCTCGTACGCGGTCTCGGTGCTGCGCCTGGGTGCAGGCCTCGCCGCGGACGGCGCCGGAGCGCGCCCGCGTGAGCGCCTGGAGCTGTACGAGTTCGAGGCCTGCCCGTTCTGCCGCAAGGTGCGCGAGGCGCTGACGGCGCTCGACCTCGACGTACTCGTGCGGCCGTGCCCGAAGCGCGGCGAGCGCTTCCGGCCCGTCGTGCGCGAGCGCGGCGGCAAGGCGCAGTTCCCGTACCTCGTCGACGCCGACGCGGGCGTGGCGCTCTACGAGTCGGACGACATCGTCGCGCACCTGTACGCGCGCTACGGCCGCGGAGCGCCGCCGCTCGCGCTGCGGCTCGGGCCGCTGGGCGATCTCGCGTCGACGCTCGCCGGCGTGCCGCGCGCGGCGCGCGGCGGGTTCGCGAGGCCGTCGCGCGCTCCCGCGCAGCCGCTCGAGCTGTGGTCGTTCGAGGCCTCGCCCTACTGTCGGCTCGTGCGCGAGACGCTGTGCGAGCTCGAGCTCCCGTACGTGCTGCGCAACGTCGGTCGCGGCGGCGCGGCGCGCGACGAGCTGCGCGGGCTCGCCGGGCGCGTGCAGGTTCCCTTCCTGCGCGATGCGAACACGGGGGCCGCGATGCTCGAGTCGGCCGACATCGTCGCCTACCTCGAGCGCGAGTACGCGCGCGCCTAGCGCGGGGCCGGCGCGCGGCCGGCGCTCCGGGGCCGCGCGACCTGCCGGACAGCTCGTGCCCTCCGACCGACAGCGCGTGCCCGTCCGCTCGCAAGCGCGCTCGCGATGGGTCGCGCCTCGAGCCTCGCAACCCTCTGGACTCGCAGCCGTTTCCGGCCGGCACCCGCCTTGGCACGCGGGCTGCTCCGGGGCGCACGTGGGCACGGCCTCCTGCCGTCGCCCGCCCCGGAGGCTCCGATGGACGCCGTGCGCCGTCTTCCGAATCTCCTGTCCTTGCTCCGCCTCGCCGCCGTCCCCGGGCTCCTCGGGCTCGGCTGGCTCGGCCTCGAAGCGGGATTCCTCGTGCTGCTCGGGTGCTCGCTCGCGAGCGACGTCGCCGACGGCTGGCTGGCGCGGCGCCTCCGGGCTGCGTCGACGCTCGGAGCGCGCCTCGACAGCTGGGCCGATCTCGCGACCTACTCGGCGGTGCCGGTCGCGGTGCTCTGGCTGTGGCCGGGAGTCGTTCGCGAAGAGCGCGTTCCGATCGCGATCGCGCTCGTCGCCTACGCGCTGCCGATCGCGTGGGGCTGGATCCGCTTCCGGCGGCTCACGAGCTACCACACGCGCGGCGCGAAGCTCGCGGCCGTGGCGATGGGGCTCGGGCTGCTCGCGCTGCTCGGGCTCGGCGTCGCGACGCCGTTTCGCGTCGCGTGCGCGCTGCTCGTCGTCGAGGCGATCGAGGAGATCGCGATCACGTGCGTGCTGCCGCGCTGGACGGCCGACGTTCCGTCCCTCGCGCACGCGATCGCGATCGGGCGCGCCGAGCGCGTCAGGCGATCCGATCGAGCATGAGCGTCGCGATGCCGAGGAAGGTGAAGAAGCCGAACGCGTCGGTGGCGGTCGTGACGATGACGCCGGAGCCGAGCGCCGGGTCGAGCCGCAGCGCCTTCAGCAGGAGCGGCACACCGGCGCCGAGCATCCCGGCCACGCCCATCGTGAGCAGCATGGCGGCGAACAGCACGACGCCGATGTACGGGTTCTCCTGAAGGCCCCAGGCGATCGCGCCGCCGAACACGCCCGTGCACGCGCCGATCGCGACGCTCACGGCGACCTCCTTCGCCATCGCGCGCAGGCCGCTCGAGAACTCGAGCTCGCCGAGCGCGATGGCGCGCGTCACGACGGTGAGCGACTGGATGCCGCTGTTCCCGCTCATTCCGGCCACGACGGGGAGGAAGAAGGCGAGGGCGATCACGCGCTCGAGCGTCGGCGCGAAGAGGCGCATCACCGTCGCGGCCGCGAACACCGTGACCAGGTTGAGCATCATCCACGGCAGGCGCTTGCGGAACGAGACGCGTGCCGACGTGAACACGCGGTCCTCGTCCGAGAGGCCCGCGAGGTGGTACATGTCCTCGGTCGCCTCCTCCGTGATCACGTCGATCACGTCGTCGACCGTGATCACGCCGACCATCGTGCCGTCCACGTCCGTCACCGGGATCGCGAGCAGGTCGTAGCGAGCGACGAGCTGCGCGACGTCCTCCTGGTCGTCCTCGACCATCGCGTGCACGGGCTCGCGCACCATCAGGTCGCTCACGGGCGTGTGCGGGGCCGCGGCGACGAGGCGGCGGATCGGAACGACGCCGAGCAGCCGCCGCTCGTCGTCGACGACGTAGAGGTAGAGGATCGACTCGATCTTCTCCGCTGCGCCGCGAACGCTGTCGATCGCCTCCTGCGCCGTCATCTTCGCGTCGAGCGCGAGGTAGGACGTCGTCATCACCTGGCCCGCGCTACCGGGCCGGTAGCGCTCGGCGGAGCGCAGCTCCTCGCTCTTGTCGTCCGGCATGAGCGACAGGACGTCGTCGCGTCGCTCGTCGGGGAGGGCGTTCACGAGCTCGACGCGATCGTCGATCTCGAGACGCGCGAAGACGCTCGCGAGCCGCTCGTCGGGCACGGCCTCGAAGATCTGCGGGAGCAGCTCGGGCGGGAGCTCGCGCAGCGTGGCGGCCGCGCGGCGCTGGCGGAAGAGCATGTCGACGATCAGCCGGATCTCGTCCGGGCGAAGCGACGCGAGCACCGGCCCGAGGTCGGCCGGATGCATGCGCGCGAGCAGGCGCTCGGCGCGGGAGTGCACGCCGCCGGAGAGGAGCCGGCGGAGGATGCGCGTAGTGACGATGGGAGTCGCCATCGGGTCGCTCCGGTGCCGCTCGTCCGGCTCCGGGCGCCCCGTCCCTGGATGCTAGTCGCGCACGAGGCGACGAGCGGGACGATCGGCGGAGGGCCGGACGCGGCTACACGAGCCCGGTTGGGGCTCGTCGGGTTCTCTCTGTACGGGCGTCGTCGGTTCCATCTCGGCGGGCCACTAGGTACAGCAGTTCGCCGGGCGGGGCGACCGCGCGGCCCGGCCTTCGGAGCCGCGCGCCGCGCGATCCACGAGGCGGCGCCGCGGCGCGGGCCGAAGCTCTCTTCGGCGCGAGTTGCGCATCGGTGAAGTCCGGTTGCGGGCCGATCTGCGGACTGGTGAGCGCCCCGGGAAGCGCGCAGCCGGACGGGCAAGCCTCCGATCCGAGGACGATTTCCAGCGCCGGTCCTGGGCGCCAGGGGCTCCCTGCGCGGGGCGGAATCCGCCATTCAAGGAAATCCGGAAAGCGCCGATGAGGGACGGGCCGGCTCCGGTCCGCGTGGACGGCGGTCCGGGCGGCGAGTGCCGCATTCGGGGGGAAGCATGGGGCGTACGCGCGTGCGCGGGATCGATCTCGGGGGAACGAAGGTCGCGATCGAGGTGCCGGGGCATCTCGACTGGCGCTGGCCGGACACGAGCTACGACGCGTTCGCGGTCGCGCCGCACGGCGCGGAGGTGCACGTCGGCGTGCGCGTCGGCGCGCCGCCTGCGCTCCCGCGCGGCGGATTCCTCTACGAGACCGACTCGCATCGGTTCGAGGTCGTCGAGTGCCCCGGCGGCTGGGGCGTGACCGTGCACGGCGCCTCGGGCCGCGAGCGCGTCGCGATCTTCGACGAAGGATTCTCGAACGGCGAGGTGACGCTCACACCGTCCGCCGCGGCCGCGGGAATCGCGCCGCTCGCGCATCCGCTCGACGAGCTCGTCGCCCTCCACCGCGTCGTGCGCGCCGGCGGGATCGTCGTTCGCGGTCGCGTCGCCGAGCGCGCGGGGCGCGCGATCGTCTTCCTCGGAGCGCCGGCGAGCGTGCCGAGCGGCGAGCCCGGCTGGCGGTCCGCGGGCCTGCAGCGCCTCGCGGGCGATCGCATCGTCGTCCGCCCGATCGGCGGCGAGGTGCGTGCGATCGCGGCTCCCTGGAACGGCGATGGCCTAGCGACGGGATCGCGACCGGTGGTGGAGGCGCTTCACGTCGTCCATCCGTCGCACGCCGTCGTCGCCGAGCGTCCCGATCGCGACGCCGCGATCACGGACCTGCTCGCGCACGCGGTCGCTCCCATTCACGACGATCGCTGCGCCGATCGGCTGTTCGACGTCGCCGCGGAGCTCGTCGAGCGAATTCCCGTGCTGCGCGTCGGCCTGCCGGAGGAGCGGCGCACGCTCGGGCTCGGATGGGCGCGCGGCGCGTTCGGAGAGCGGGCGCCCGCGTCGGTCGCACGATGAGAGGACCCGAGCGCCCGGGCGCCGCCTAGCGTCGTGGCGACTCGGGCGCGAAATCGTCGAGATTCGGTGAAATCCCCGTTGCGGGATGCGAGGGAAGGGCGGACCATGGGGCCGGCCCCGTGGGGTCGACGCGCGGGAAGATGCAATCGCGGACTGCGACATCTCCGATCGGCGCGCGCGACTAACAGGGCCGTCCGATCGCGGCGGGGCAGGGCTGCGGAGAAGCGGGGCGACGCGGGCAACGAGAGCAACGAGACCGGATGACGTCGGGCACGGAGGCCGAGGCGGACGCGTCCGCTCGGCGCGCCACTAGACGTGGCTGTGGAGGCGGCTCATGAAGGCATTGGTGGAGTCCATCGTTCGGGCGCTCGTCGACAAGTCGGATCAGGTCCAGATCAAGGAAGTGATCGGGGAGCACGCGCACGTGCTCGAGCTGCGCGTGGCGAAGGAAGACCTCGGCAAGGTGATCGGGAAGGGCGGCGCGCACGCCTCCGCGATCCGCACGCTGATGGCGGCGGCGAGTGGGAAGGAGAAGAAGCGCTACATCCTCGAGATCATCGAGGACTGAGGCGCGGTCCAGCCTCGCCGAAAGGGCGGCGGCGCCGGGTGGCTCGCGGGCGGCGGGGGCTCGGCAGGCCGAGTGCATCCTCGCGGCGGCGGGTCGGCCGTGCAGTGCGAAGCGCGCGACCTTTTCTGTTGGGATTCCCCGGCGAGGAGCCGAAGAGCGGTCGCAGTGGCACTGCGTTCGGGCAGTGCCCATTGCCGCTCGCGACGCTGGAGACCTCGCCCGTGCAAGAGACCCCGCCCCCTCACGCCGTTCCCGACGTCCAGACCGTCAACGAGCTGCTCGACCGAGGCCGCCTGGCGCTCGAGCAGGGGATGCACGCGGAGGCTCTCTCCTATCTCCGTGCGGCCCACGAGCAGGCTCCCCAGAACGCGCGAATCCGGTCCTTCTACGGCCTCGCGCTCGCGCGCGCGGAGAAGCGCTTCAGCGACGCGGTCGAGCTGTGCAACTCGGCCCTGAAGCAGGAGTTCTTCAACCCCGCGCTCTACTTCAACGCCGCGCAGGTCTATCTCGAGTTCGACTTCAAGGCCGATGCGATCCGCTGCCTGCGGCGGGGCCTCATGATCGACCCCTCCAACACGGCGATCGCGACGCTGCTCGGCGATCTCGGCCGGCGCGGTGGCCCGGTGCTCCGCTTCCTGCCGCGCAGCCACGTGCTCAACGTGTGGCTCGGCCATGCCCGCCATCGCGTCCGTCTGCTGCGCGTCGCCGCATAGCCGCGCGCTCGCGCGTACGGATTCCCGAGGCGATCGCGCCGCCCGCGTTCTTGACTTCGCGATGCCGGCCGAGTATCTAGGGCGCCCCATTCACATCGGGCCGTGAGGACGCGTCGTGGGCAGTGTGATCAAGAAGCGCCGCAAGAAGATGCGAAAGCACAAGAAGCGCAAGCTGCTGCGCCGCGCGCGCCACAAGCGGAAGCGCTAGCCAGGCCCGTGACATCGACGTCCGCGCACGACGCGCGGACGATCGGGATCCCGACGACGCGCCGCACTCCACCGAGTGCGGCGCGTTTTCTTTTCGCGCCGCGCGGAGTCGCGCTTCGTCGAACGAGTTGTCGATCGATCGAGTCGGTCGGCCGCAAATTTGTCGTCCATCACGTTGTTTTTTTTGGTGTTTCACTTGACGATGCGGAAAATCAGGTGTTAGCGTCAGCCGCAACACTGGCTGGAGTCTCTTGGTTTGCAGTGCGAAGGCGGACGAGTTGCCTTCAAGCTGCAAGTCGCAGCCACCGAAAGAGGGCGACCAGCTCGAAGCTGATCACCCGAATTCCGGCTGAATGAGCTCGAGCCAATTGAGGGGGGTGACCCGACAATGGCAGCTCGGAAGAAGGCCACGAAGAAGAAGGCCACGAAGAAGAAGGCGACCAAGAAGAAGGCCACGCGCAAGAAGGCGGGCCGCAAGAAGGCGGGCCGCAAGAAGGCCGGTCGCAAGAAGGCGACCCGCAAGAAGGCCGGCCGGAAGAAGGCTCGCCGCAAGAAGAAGTAGGTTCGCCTACTGCGGCGCTTTCCTCAGGGAAGCCGAAAGGACCCCGGCCGGCTGCCGAAGCCGGCCGGGGTTTCCTTTTCGCGCCCGCAGTGTGCGCGGCCGGGTCGCGGCGGCGCTGCTACGCTGCGCGCCCGCTCGGAAGGTCCCGGCGCCCGGGACCCGCCCATTCCTGGAACTTCCTCGCCATCGGCGCCCGGCCACGGGCTCCCGGGGGCTCGAGGACGAAAGAGGCAACGCATGGCGCGCATCACGGTCGAGGACTGCACGGAGAAGGTTCCCAATCGCTTCCATCTCGTGCAGATGGCGGCGATCCGGACGAAGCAGCTGAAGAAGGGGTCGCAGGCGCTCGTGCAGGCCGAGGGGAACAAGGAGGTCGTGACGGCCCTGCGCGAGATCGCGGCCGGCCACGTCCGGCCCGACTACCCGGAGACGGCGCGCGAGGAGTAGCCGCGCCTACGCGCGCTCGACCGGAAGCTCGACCTGCACGGTCGTGCCGCAGCCGACGTCGCTGTCGAGGCTCAGCTGTCCGTCGAGCAGCACCACGAGGTCGCGCACGAGCGAGAGCCCGAGTCCCGCTCCTCGATAGGCCGACGATGCGTGCGCGTCGACCTGGAAGAACTCGTCGAACACGTACTGGCGGTCGTCCGCGCAGATCCCGATGCCGGTGTCCGAGACGCGGCACACGAGGGTCTCGCCCTCGAGGTGCGCGCCGATCGTGACCGTCCCCTTCGGCGTGAACTTGACCGCGTTCTCGAGCAGCAGGAAGAGGACCTGGTTGATCTTGGCCAGGTCGGTCCGGATCTTCGGCAGCGCGGGGTCGACGTCCTTCACGATCTCGAGGGGCTTGTCGCCGATCGAGTCCTGCACGCTGAAGATCGCCTCCTCGACGACCTCCGCGACGTTGACGTCCTGCACCTCGAGCGGCAGCTCGTTCTGCTTGATCCGCCACAGGTCGAGGATGTTCTGGAGCGTGCGCTGGAACGCGGTGCCCTCGTCGAGGGCGGTGCGCAGGCTCTCCTTCGACGCGTCCGAGATGCGTTCGTTCTCGCCCGCGAGCACCCCGATGATCGCCTCGATGATGCTGTTGAGGGGCGTCCGCAGCTCGCGCGACATCTTCTCGATGAAGTCGTTCTTGAGCTTCTCGATCTTGCCGAGCTTCTCGTTGCTGCGGAGCAGCTCGATGTCCTGCGCGAAGAGGGCCTCGGAGAGCCGCAGCAGCTCGTCGCCGCCGGGGTTCGGCGCAACGCCGGGAGCCGGGCGGGCGACGGGAGGTGCGGGCGCATTCGCCTCGCTCGCGCGCGTCGCGATCCTCGCGTGGTCGAGGCGCAGCGCGAGATGCTCGGCATAGCTCGTGAGGGTCGCGGCCACGCTCTTCGTGAGCGTGTGCGGCGCGCCGACGACGAGGGCGCCGAGCGCGCGTCCGTCCCACGCGAGCGGGAGGACGATCGTCTCGGCGGCACCGCGGCGGCCGAGCTCGGGCAGCGGTGCGGCGAGGCGACGGTCGGCCCCGGCGATGGCGTCGTCGACCAGGGGGAGGGCGGCGGCCGCCGCCGCCTTCGCGGCGTCGGCGGCGGCGAACCCGGCCGCGGCGCGCAGGCGCGTCGGGGCCTCGCGGCTGTCGTCGCCGGGAACGGCGGCGAACACGAGCGCGCATCCGCCGCCGACGAGGTCCGCCACGTGCGTGGCGGCCGCGCGGAGCGCGGAGGCGAGCTGCGTCGATCGATCGCTCTGCGACATCCCGGTGTCTCTGGCCTCGTGGTCGGCGGTGCGTGTGGGCGCGGGGGGCGGGGCCTAGAAGCGGTCGGTCGTCTCGGTGTCGAAGGGCGTCTCCGGCTTCGCCTCGTCCTCGGGCTCGTCCTCGAAGCTGCCCTCCATCTCGAGCTTCGTCTGGAAGTCGGCGGGGTTCGACGCGGCGTTCAGCGCCGCCTCGTGCGAGATCTTGTTGGCGCGCAGCAGGTCGAGCAGGTGCTGGTCGAACGTCTGCATGCCGTCGCCGCGCGCGCGCCCCACCAGCTCGGTGATCTCGTGCGTGCGCGCCGGGTCCTTGACGCACTCCTGGATCGTCCGGGTCGAGCGCATCACCTCGACGGCCGGAACGCGGCCCGTCTGCTTCTTGTTGACCAGCAGGCGCAGCGACACGATCGCCTTCAAGTTGTCCGCGAGGCGCGCGCGCACCTGGAGCTGCTCGTCGTGGGGGAAGAACGAGACGAGGCGGCTGATCGTCGAGGCCACGTCGGCCGTGTGGATCGTCGAGAACACGAGGTGGCCGGTCTCGGCGGCCTTGAGCGACGTGTCCACCGTCTCGAGGTCGCGCATCTCGCCGACCATGATGACGTCCGGATCCTGTCGCAGCGCGGCCCGCAGCGCGTCGGGAAAGCCGGCCGTGTCCGTGCCGATCTCGCGCTGCGTGATGATGCTCTTCTCGTGGCGGAAGACGAACTCGATCGGGTCCTCGATCGTGACGATCTTGGCCTTCCGCTGCTTGTTGATCACGTCGATCATCGCCGCGAGCGTCGTCGACTTGCCCATGCCGGTCGCGCCCGTGACGAGCACGTAGCCGCGGCGGAGGTTCGCGATGTCGCGCAGCGCGTTCGGGAGGTTCAGGTCCTCGAACGTCTTGATCTCCGGCGGGATGACGCGGAGCACGACGTTGAAGCACCGGCGCTGGCGCGAGATGTTGACGCGGAACCGGCCCTCGTCGGGAAGCTCGAACGCGAGATCGCGTTCGTTGAAGCCGTCGTCGGCGGACTCGGGCTCGCCTTCGAGGAGGATGCGAACGATCTCCTCGGTGTCCTTCGCGGTGAGGACCTTGTATCGGAGCTCGACGAGATCGCCGTGGAAGCGGTAGAGCGGGAGGTAGCCGACCTGGAAGTGGATGTCGGAGGCACCCTTCTCGAGGCCCAGCCGAAGAAGTCGAAACAGCTTGTCCCGTTCCATCGCCGACTCGACCTCCGACCGCGCGCTTCGGGCCGCACGGCGCGCCGGTGCCGGCGCGCCCGCGGATGCACGCCCGTGGGTATCGGCGCTCCCCCGGTCGGCTTGACCTCGTTCCTCGCGCGACCCCCGCGCATGCGAGTCGCGCGGCCCGCGCCGTTCGCTCCGCTATGTTGCGCCCCCATGCGACGCGATCCGCGCAGTCGGCGAACGCGCTCCCGCGCCGTGGCGTGCGCGTCGCGGCGAGGGGCCGTCGGCGCCCTTGCCGGGCTCGCGGTCGCGGTGCTCGCGATCGGCGCCGCCCGGGCCGAGCCGGGAAGCGAGCCCGCCTCACCGCCCGCGCCCGAAGCCGGCGCGCGATCCGACTCCGACGCGGCGCCGGCCATCGACCTCGACCGGCTCCTCACGCTCCCCGACTCGTACAGCGCCGACGGCGAGCGCCGCGGAGGCGTCACGCGCGGCGAGTGGCGGCAGCGCTTCTCCGAGGCGGCCGAGCGGCTGGCCACGGCGGAGGAGGAGGTCGGGCGGCTGCAATCGAAGCTCTCCGACGCGGCCGAGGTCGGGGGCTGGCAGGCCGGCGCGCCCGGGCTCACGAACCCCGACCCGCAGAACAACACGCTGCACTTCAAGCTGCGGCAGGACCTCCGGCGCGCGCGCGAGGAGCTGGCGGAGGCGAAACGCCGCTCGCTCGACCTCGCGCTGCAGGCCGATCTCGCGGCCGTGCCCGCGGAGTGGCGGGAGTAGGCCGGCGCCCGGCGGCCCGGCGCCGGGCCGCCGCGAATCGTTGCGGATGCCTTTGCGGCGCGACGGGCCGCGGCTAACGTCCGCCCGCCCGGGACGAGCCCTGGGACAGCCCGGACGGGGAGGGGAGCGAGCAGCATGAGCGACCAGCACGGAACCGACGGCGACGAGCCCCGCGGCACGTACGACCTCGCGTCGAAGCTCTACGTGATCGGCGGCATCCCGTTCATGATCGTGTTCTTCGTCGGCCTCTTCCTCCTCGTCGGGACCTGCGACGGCGCCGGCGTCGGCATCAGCGCCTAACATCGCTGCCTCTCGCGCTCCCGCGTTCCGGGTGGCGCGCCGCCGGGTTCGGCAGCGCGCCTGCGCATGCGTGAGCGCGCAGCGCACGGGCAACGGCGCCCGGCGCGCTCGCCTGGCGTGGGCACGTCTCCCGAAAAGTCTCGTTCGTTCCGGTACTTAGACTCAACTGCCCGCGCTTCGGCGACGATGTGGCGGGGGCATGTCGCCCCCCGTCTCCGATGGCCGCGTCCCCTCGCGATCCCACGAGCGATTCCGCAGTGCGGTGCTCGCGGCGGCCGTCGTCCTCGCGCTCGGCTGCGCGGGATTCCCTCTCGATCTCTCGGTGCGCCGCGCGTACGACTACTTCGCGAGCCCCGATCTCGACGACCCGTGGAGCCCCAAGATCGCCGGCTGGCAGCGCCGCGAGCTGGCCGATGCACCGCAGGTGGACGGTCCCGCGGCCGTGGGCGGAGCGGGTGGAGCGATCGGCGAGCCCGGCGAGGACGAAGGCGTCCTTCGCGCCCGGTACGCGACGTTCCGCGCCGAGCGGCGCCGCGAGATGGCGCGCGAGTTCGCGGACTGGATCCAGAGCGAGGCGAAGCAGCACTACATCCCCGACGGTCCGATCGACCACTGGGCGACGCTCGAGGAGACGCTCCGCCGCGGCGGCGACGACTGCGACGGTCTCGAGCTGCTGGTCTTCCACGGCCTCCGGGATCTCGGCTTCGCCGAGAGCGAGGTCTTCCGCGCGATCGTCTACCGGCCCGAGGACGGTCAGCACCACATGGTCACGATGTGGTTCGAGGATGCCGCCGATCCGTGGGTGATCGATCCGACCGGAGCGATGACCCAGGGCATGCACCGCATGTCGCAGATCCCGGGCTGGGTTCCGCTCAAGGTGTTCAGCGACGAGCGCGAGTACACCGCGCGCCCGGTCGCGCGCCGCGATCTCGCCGCGCGCTAGCCCGCCCCGTCGAGATTCGCGGCCTTCGCCCGCCGGCACCCGTCGTGGTCCGCGTGCGCGAGGCGGCTACCCTGCGCGCGATGGGGGAGCCGGCGCTGCATCCGATCGAGGCGTCCACGCTGCACGCGCGGCGTGAGCGCGTCTTCCTCGTCCTCGCCGGCACGTTCCTCGGCTCGATGACGATGCTGAACATCCTCGGCGTCGCACGCTTCATCGACATGTCGTTCGAGGTCGCCGGCGTGCACGTGCCGCTCGTGCTCGCGGTCGGCGTGCTGCCCTATCCGCTCACCTTCCTCTGCACCGACTTCATCAGCGAGATCTACGGCCGAAGGCGCGCGAACTTCGTCGTGTGGGTGGGGCTCGGCCTGAACGCGTGGGTCGTCTTCGTGCTGTGGGTGGGGGGCGAGCTGCCGCCGGTGCCGGTGTTCGACGCCGCCACGGGGCTTCCCCCGCCCGACGACTACACGTTCGCGTTCTATCGCATCCGCCAGCTGACGCTCGGTGCCGTCGCGGCCTCGATGCTCGCGTACCTCGCCGCGCAGTTCTGCGACGTGTACCTGTTCCACTTCTGGAAGCGGCTCACGAACGGGCGTCACCTCTGGCTGCGCAACAACGGCTCCACCATGGTGAGCCAGCTCGTCGACACGACGGCGGTCATCACGATCACGCACTTCTGGGCGGGTGGCATCCCGGTGCGCCCCGACGCGCCCATCTGGCCGCAGCTCGGCGTGTTCATCGGCTCGGGCTACGCCTTCAAGTTCGTCGTCGCCGCGCTCGACACGCTGCCGTTCTACGTCGGTGTCCGCTGGCTCTCGCACTACCTCGAGATCGACCCGAACGAAGAGCACGGCAGCTCCGACGCCGAGGCCTGGGGATGAGGCGCATCGGGCTCGCGGTCGCGCTCGGCGCGGCGCTCGCATGCTGCGGCGGCACCCCCGGTGGCGCGGCCGGCCCGCCGCCCGTCGACGCGCCGCCGACCGACCGCTTCGACGCGATCGTGATCGACGCCGGGCACGGCGGCGAGGACGAGGGCGCCCGCGGCCCGGCCGGCTCGCGCGAGAAGGACGTCGTGTTCGACGTCGCGCAACGGCTAGCGCGCCGGCTGCGCGATCGCGGGCTTCGCGTCGTGATGACGCGCGACCGCGACGTGTTCGTGCCCCTCGAGACGCGAACCATGCTCGCCAACGACGCGCACACCGATCTGTTCATCTCGATCCACGCGAACGCCGCGCCGAGCCATTCGCCGCGCGGCATCGAGGTGTTCTTCGCGTCGCTCGACGCGACCGACGAGCGCGCGCGCGAGGTCGCCGAGCGCGAGAACAGCGCCTTCGGTGCGGCCGGCACGCCGCCCTCGCCGGACGATCCGCTCGTCGCCATCATCGGCGACATGATCGTCGCGGACACGATGCGCGAAGCGAGCGCCTTCGCGAAGCTCGCGCAGGAGCGCCTCGACGACCTCGACGACGTCCCCTCGCGCGGAGTGAAGCAGGCGCCCTTCGTCGTGCTGCTCGGCGTGCAGGCCCCCGCGGTGCTCGTCGAGATCGGCTTTCTCAGCAACCCGACCGAGGAGCGTACGCTGCGGCGCGAAGAGCGCCGCGAGGCGATCGCCGCCGCGCTCGAGCGCGCCGTCGCCGCCTACGGCGAGCGGTACGATGCGACGCGCGGCGCGACCGCGCACGGGCGCTGAGCCGGAGCGCGCCGCCACCGGGACACGTGCGACCAGGAGGATTCCGCGATGCGCCGCGACGGGCGCGCCAACGACCAGCTGCGACCGGTCGACTTCCAGCTCGACTTCACCGACAACCCGCTCGGCTCCGTGCTCTGCACGATGGGCGGCACGCGCGTGCTGTGCACGGTGTGCGAAGAGGACACCGTTCCGCGCTGGCTCAAGGGCGCGGGGCAGGGCTGGGTCACGGCCGAGTACTCGATGCTGCCGGGCGCGACGGACCGCCGCAGCGAGCGCGAGGCCGCGCGCGGGCGGCAGTCCGGGCGCACGCTCGAGATCCAGCGCCTGATCGGGCGCAGCCTGCGCGCCGTCGTCGACCTCCAGGCGCTCGGCGAGCGCACGCTCTGGGTCGACTGCGACGTGCTGCAGGCGGACGGCGGCACGCGCACCGCATCGATCACGGGCGCGTATCTCGCGCTCGCGCTCGCGTGCCGCCGCCTCGTCGATGCGAAGCGACTGCGCGCCACGCCGCTGCTCGACGGCGTCGCCGCGGTGTCCGTCGGCGTCGTCGAGGGCGACGTCCGTCTCGACCTCCCGTACGAGGAGGACGCGCGCGCGGAGGTCGACATGAACGTCGTCGCGACCGCGTCGGGCCGGCTGATCGAGGTCCAGGGAACCGGCGAGGGCGCGACCTTCTCGCGCGCCCAGCTCGACGCGCTGACCGACCTCGCGCTCGCGGGCGTCGACGAGCTGTGCCGCCTCCAGGCCCGCGCGCTGGAGGGCGCCGCCGCGCCTCCGAACGGCACGCGGTGAAGCGGCTCGTCGCGGCGACGGGCAACGACGGAAAGGTGCGCGAGCTGCGGCAGCTGCTGCGCGGCGCGCCCGTCGAGCTCGTCTCGCTGCGCGATGCGTCGCTCGCGGGCCGCGCGCCCGTGGCATTTCCGGAAGAGGGCGGCGACTACCGCGCCAACGCCCTCGCCAAGGCGCGCGCCGTCGCGGCCCAGTGGGGCATCGCGGCGATCGCCGACGACTCGGGGCTCGAAGTCGACGCGCTCGACGGCGCGCCGGGGCCGTACTCGGCGCGCTACGGAGGCGCCGGGCTGTCCGATGCGGAGCGCGTCGCGCGCCTGCTCGACGCGCTCCGCGACGTCCCGCCGCCTCGGCGCGGAGCGCGCTTCGTGTGCGTCGCGGCGCTCGCGGTTCCCGGTGCGGGCGGCGCGGTCGACGCGACGTCCGCCGACGGCGTCTGCGCCGGCGCGATCGCGACCCGCGCGTCGGGCGGGGGCGGCTTCGGCTACGACCCGGTCTTCGTTCCGGCCGGGGTGGAGCCCGTCGCGTCGCACGCGACGGCGGGCGCGCGCACGATGGCGGAGGTCGGAGACGCGGTGAAGGACCGCATCTCGCACCGCGCGCGCGCCGTGGCGGCGCTCGTTCAGACGAGGACGTGGGAGAGCTGGCTCTCGACGTAGTCGCGCAGGGCCTCGGCGTCGCTCGTCGAGAGCTGGCCGAAGCGCACGCCCATGCCGAGCGGGAGATTCGGCCGCTGCAGGTTGCCCGGCACGTTCGCGAACATCACCGTCGCCGGCGCCGCGATCGCGCCCGACGGCAGCTTGATCTCGACCTCGATCGCCGCGCCGTTCATGCACGCGCGCGGCGTCGCGAGGAACGCGCCCGTCTCGGAGAGGCTGTAGACCTGCGCGTCGCGCGTGCGGCCGCCCGCCGTCGCGCGCGCCGCGAGCCGCGTCGGCACGCGCTCCGACGCGCGGATCGCGTCGCCCTCGTCCATCGCGGTGAGCCGGTTGATCTGGAAGCGCAGCGTCGTCGGATCGATCGGCTCCCAGAGGCCGTAGCGGACGCCGGCGGCGCGCAGCCACTTGCGATCCTGCGCGTCGGGCTCGGGGCCGACGGCCGCGATGCGCAGCCGCTCGCTGCGGACCGAGCGGAGGCTCTTGAGCGCGCGCTTCAGTCGGCGGTCGGCGAACTCGGCCGGGAGCAGCACCGCGCGGATCGGCGCGTCGGCCTCCTCGAGGAGCCGCTCGGCGGCCTCGATCGTCTCGCAGCGCAGTGGGTGGAAGCCGAGGCCGCCGATGCGCGTCGCGAGCTCGTCCCACGTGCCATCCGGCCCTTCGAGCAGGAGCACGGTCGGAGTCGCGCGCGGGTCGTCGGCCATCGCGGGCGGTTTCGGTGGGCCGATCCGGGCGCTTGAGGCGCCGCGTTAGGCGTGCTCGCCGTCGATGCGCGCGAGGATCTCCTCGGGCGTCGTCGTGGCGGGATCGAAGAAGCGGACGGCGCGGACCAGCCGGCGCCGCCGCCAGCGCGACAGCGCGAGGCCTTCGGCCGCGAGGAAGTCGGCGAGCCCGCGCTCGCAGAACGCGAGCGCATCGCGTCGGCGCAGGCGGTCGGGGTCGGCCCCGGCCTCGCGCAGCGCCATCCAGAGGCGGAAGCGCGGCACGAGCCGGCCGCAGGCCACCGACGTCTCGACGTACAGATGCTCGAACCGGCTCCGGTCCGGGTCCACGTTCGCCTCCGCAGCAGATGCTGCGGGTGGGTGGCCCCGGCCGTCGCCCGGTGTCAGACCGCGGTGGCGTTGCGCGCGCGCTGCCGGCGCGGACGGCCGCGCGGCACCCCGGTCACACCAGGGCGACGACCGCGACCGTCGACGCCAGCGCGCCGAGCGCCGCGCTCCCGAGCGCGAGCGGCAGCTGTGTCGCGACGTGGTCCACGTGGTCGCAGCCGGTGAACATGCTCGACAGGATGGTCGTGTCCGAGATGGGCGAGCACTGGTCGCCGAACACGGCACCGCCGAGCACCGCGCCGAAGCAGATCTGCACGAACGTCGCGTCCGGCAGGACGGCCCACGCGAGCGGCATCGCGAGGGGGAAGACGACGCCGTACGTGCCCCACGACGTTCCGGTCGCGAACGCGATGCCCATGCACAGCGCCATCAGGGCGGCCGGGAGCGCGGCGGGCGGCATCGCGCTCCCGAGCAGGTTCACGACGTAGGGACCCGCGCCGAGGTCGGTCGACACGTCGCCGATCGTCACCGCGAGCCCGAGCACGATCGCACCGAGCGTCATCTTCTGGCAGCCCGCGACGAAGGCGCCGACCACCCGCGAGAGCGACATGCCGCGCGCCCACGCGACGCCCATCGCCGTGAGCGCGGCGAGCGCGAAGGCCTCGTTGTCCCAGATCGACCCGGTGACGAAGTAGCTCCCGATCGCGATGCCGAGCAGCGCGCCGAGCGGCGCCAGGAAGTCGACGAGCGACGGTGTGTAGCTCGCGTCCTCGAGCTCCTCGGGCGCGTCGGCCGCGGCGGGCGGGATCATCGGCTGCGCGCCCGCGCGGTCGAGCAGGCCGTCGCGCTCCGCGCGCTCGCGCGCGGCGCGCATGCGCCCGAACACGGGCAGCACGCCGAGCGCGAAGAGCAGCGTCGACGTCACCGCGAACAGCGCGTAGAAGTTGTACCGGATCGCGTCGTAGAACATCGCCTTGCCCGCCGCCTCGTCGGGAAGCAGCGCGGGGATCGTGCCGGCGACGGTTCCCGCGACGAACGCGGGCCACGCGTTGAACGGCAGGATCGTCGCGACCGGCGACGAGGTCGAATCGACGATGTAGGACAGCTCCTCGTGGCTCACGCGATGCGCGTCCGCGACCGGCTTGACCGTCGACCCGGTGAGCACGGTGGAGACGGTGCCCCCCTGGTGGAAGACCATCCCGAGCGCCCATCCGAAGAGCATCGACGAGCGCCGGCCGCGCGCGACGCGCGCGCCCACCGTCTCCGCGAAGTGCCTCGCGCCGCCCGTGCGCTCCCACAGGCCCAGCAGTCCGCCGAGGCACCACAGGTAGATGAGCAGGATCTTGGCGTACTTCGACGAGCCGAGCGCCGGGATCAGGTAGCGCGTGATCGGGTTCGCCTCGCTCCAGGCGGCGGCGTCGAGCAGACCGCCGTGCGTCGCGGCGACGACGACGCTGCCCGAAAGGACGCCGGCGAAGAGCGATGCGATGACCTGTCGCGTGGCGAGGGCGAGGACGATCGTGACGAGCGCGGGGACGAGCGACAGGATCGTCGGGGACGCCTCGGTCATCGCGCCGCAGGGTAGCGGCGATCGCGCCGCGCGCGGCGCTCGAACCGACCGCGGCACCCGCACCTGCCCGTGGCCCGGGCGTCGGTGCGAAGCGCCGGGCCCGCGCGGGCGGCGCCGCGTTCAGGCGCCGTCGGCCTCGAGCAGCTCGCGCAGGTGGCGGCGCGCGCGGAACGCGCGCGTCTTCACCGCGCTGCGGCCGAGGCCCACGCGTCGCGCGTAGTCCTCGTAGCTCTCGTCGTCGAGCGCGCAGCGCGCGATCACCTCGCGCTCCGTCGGCGCGAGCCCGGCCAGGCAATGGCGGAGCCGCGCGCGCGCTTCGCGCGCGACGAGCAGGTCGAGTGGGCCGGGGCCGGTCGCGCGCAGTGCGTCGATCGCGTCCGGCGCGGCCCGGTCGTCCGGGCCGGCGGCGGCGCGCGTCGCAGCGCCGCGGGGCCGACTGCGCTCCCGACGCAGCCACATCAACGCCTCGTTCACGACGATCCGGTGCAGCCAGGTCGACGGCTGCGCCTCGCCGCGGAAGCGTCCGGCCGCGGCGAGCGCCTTCGCGTAGGCCTCCTGCACGACGTCGTCGGCGACGTCCCGGTCGCGCACGATGCGCAGCGCGACGGCGAGCATCCGCGACCGCAGGCCGCCGAGCTCGGCTTCGAGGCAGGCGGGACGGGTGGGCCGCGGGGAGGGTCTCGGAGCCATGCGCTGGGGTACGCTCCGCCGCCGCTCGCGGTTACGGCGCGCCGCGCGATGCGCGCCGCGCCGATGCGCGCGTAACCCGTCGAGGGCTTCTGGCGTATGACCGAGCGACGCGGCTCTCGACCGGCCGAGGGCGCGCCGGCGGGGCGCGACGGCGCGGACGCCGCGCGCTGGCGCGACTGGATGACGCGCGCGCAGCGCGGCGACGCGACGGCCTACCGCAAGCTCCTCGAGGAGCTCCTGCCGGTCGTGCGGGCGCAGGTGCGCGCACGGCTCTTCGACGCCGCGCTCGCCGAGGACGTGGTGCAGAACGCGATGCTGAACCTGCACCGGGCGCGCGCGACCTACCGCGCGGAGCGGCCGTTCCTGCCCTGGCTGCGCGCGATCGTGCGCAACGCGACGGTCGACGCGCTGCGCGAGCGGGCGCGCCGCAGCGCGCGCGAGCTCGCCGTCGACGACGTCGATTCGGTCGCCGCCCTCGCGCGCGATGCGAGCCCTCGCGGGGCGAGCGCAGACGACGGCGAGGCGCGCGTGCGGCGCGGCGAGCTCGCGGCGGAGCTCGAGCGGGCGCTCGCCGCGCTGCCGCCGCGCCAGCGCGAGGCGGTCGAGCTGCTGCACGTGCACGGTCTGTCGGTGGCCGCCGCCGCCGCGCGTGCGGGCACGACGACCGGCGCGCTCAAGGTCCGCGCACACCGCGGCTACCGCGCGCTGCGCGCGCGGCTCGGCGGGCACGCGAGCGACGGGGCGCGCGGTCCGCGTCGGGACGGGGAGGACGAGCGGTGAGCATCGATCCCCGCGACGCCGAGCTCGTCGATGCGCTCGCCGCGGACCTCGCACCCGTGCGCGCCGTTCCGCGCGTCCGCACCTCCCTCGCGCTCGCGCTCGCGGCGTGGGCGCTCGTCCTCGTCGCGCTCGGCGCGCCCGCGCGGGTGAGGCCCGACTGGGCGGCCGCGCTCGCGACGCGGCTCGACTTCGCGGCCGCGGCGTTCGGGCTCGCGATCGCCGCGGTCGCCGGCGGCATCGCGGCGCTCGCCTCGATCGTTCCGGGGCGCGAGCGGCTGGCCGCGCTCGCGGCTCGCACCTGTGCGATCGCGCTCTTCGCAGCGGCCGTCGGCGCGGGGGCCGCTGCCGCGCTCGGCGGCTTCGCGCGCAGCGTCCCGTTCGAAGCCGATCGCGCCTGCCTGCTCGAGGCGCTCGCCTTCGGCGCCGCTCCGGCCCTCGTGCTCGCCGCCCTCTGCGCGAGGGGCTTCGCCGCGCACGCCGCGGGCAGCGCAGTCGCCGTGCTCGTCGGCGCGGGCGCGCTCGGCGCCAGCGCGATCCACGCGCTCTGCCGCGTCGACGGCGCCGTGCACGTGCTGCTCGGGCATGTCGGTGCGCCGCTCGCGGCCGCGGTCGTGCTCGGCCCGCCGCTCGCGCTCGCGCTGCGAAGGTGGGCGCGGTGAGCGTCGAGCGCGCGGAAGGGCCGGACGCCGCGCCGCCGCCGGGCTTCCTCGCGCTCGCCGCGCGCGCGCGCGTCGTGCGGCGAGCGCTCGGCTACGCAGTCGTCGTCGGGAGCGTGCTGATCGCGATCAACCACGGCGACGCGCTGCTCGCGGGCGACGTCTCCGCGCGCCGCCTCCTCAAGATGGCCCTGACCGTGCTCGTCCCGTACTGCGTCTCGACGCTGTCGAGCGTCGGCGCGCTTCGCGATGCGGCGGCGACGCGTCGTTAGGCGCCCGCGCGCCGCGCGTTCCCGGACGCGGTCGACAGGTGGCCGCGCTCGTCGGTAGGCTCGGCCGGCCATGTCGAAGCCCGCCCCCGAGCTGCTGCTGATCCGCCATGCGGAGAGCGAGTGGAACGCGATCGGCCGATGGCAGGGGCACGCGGACCCTCCGCTGTCCGCGCAGGGGAGGGCGCAGGCCCTCGCGCTCGCCGACGCGCTCGCGCGCGAGCGCGTCGACCGGCTCGAGGCGAGCGACCTCGCCCGCGCGCGCCAGACGGCGGACGCGCTGGCGGCGCGCTGGGGAGTCGCCGTCCGCACGGATGCGATCTATCGCGAGCTCGACCTCGGCGCCTGGTCGGGCCTGACGCGGGCCGAGATCGAGGCGCGCGACGCCGCGCGCCTCGCGCCGTTCGACGCGGGCCACCCGGACGCGCGCGCGCCGGGTGGCGAGTCGCGCAGCGACCTCGCGGCGCGTGCGCGCGCCGCGCTCGAGTCGCTGTGCGCGCGCTGCGCGGGCGAGCGGGTCGCGGTGGTGACGCACGGCGGCTTCGTGCGCGCGCTGCTGCCCGAGCTCGGGCGCGACGGCGCCGTGCGGCACGCGGTCGCGAACGCGAGCGTCCATCGGGCGCGCGCCGACCAGCTCCTCGCGGCGCTGCGCGCGCGCACGGCCGGGGGGCGGGCGGCCGGCGGGGAGTGGCGACCGGCCGGCGACGAGCCGTTCTGAGCGGAGCCGAGTGGAACCCTAGTCGGGCGCGATGCGCGCGCGGCCGCGCGCGCCGAGCCAGGCCACGAAGCCCGGCGACACGCGCTTCGCGAACCACAGCGCCCACGATTCGGGCGAGATCGGCGCGAGCCCGCGGTCGCGCTCGATCGCGCGCAGCACGCCGCGCGCGACGCGCTCGGCCGTGTAGCCGCGCCGCCGGTAGCCGGCGACGAGCTGGTCGCGCATGGCGGAGGTGGCGAGCGGCCCGCGGAGCTTCGCGTTGCGCGTGATCGGCGTGTCGATGATGCCCGGGCAGACGGCGCTCACGCCGATGCCCGCCGGCGCGAGCTCGTCGCGCAGCGCCTCCGACAGCCCGACCACCGCGAACTTCGTCGTCGAGTAGGCGGCGAGCGCCTGGGACGCGAAGTAGCCGGCGAGCGAGGCGACGTTCACGACGTGCCCGCCGCGCGCGCGGGAGACCATGCGCGGCACGAATGCGCGGCAGCCGTGGACGACGCCCATCAGGTTCACGTCGACGATCCAGCGCCAGTCCTCGAGCGTCGTGTCCTGGAAACGCGCGCCGATCGCGACGCCGGCGTTGTTCATCAGCACGTCGACGGCCGGGACGCGCGCGTGCACCTGGTCGGCGAACGCCGAGACGGCGGCGGCATCGGCGACGTCGACGCGCGCGGCGAGCGTGGCGGCGCCGGCCGGCCGGGCGAGCGCCGCGATGCGCTCGCCCGTCTCCGCGAGGCCCGCCTCGTCGAGGTCGCAGAGGGCGAGGCTCGCGCCGCGCGCGGCGAAGGCGAGCGCGCTCGCGCGCCCGATTCCCGACGCGGCGCCCGTGACGACGACCCAGCGCCCTCCGAGGTTGCGCACGTCCACGCGGGCGCTCAGTCCGCGCGGCCTGCGGCGCGTGCCGGGCGGGCGAGCAGGCGCAGGCCCTCGAACACGAGCCAGACGTCGAGCGCGAGGATGATCGCGCCGGAGAGCGCGAGCAGCGTGCGATCGGCGAAGTGGCGGAAGTAGCCGATGACCTCGGCGCCCATCGCCCAGATCGTCGTGACGGCGACGAAGACCATGGGAACGGCCGTGTAGACGGGGCTCCTTCCCTGGCTCCGCAGCCAGACGGAGACGATCAGCAGCGTCACGCCGGCGACGAGCTGGTTCGTCGTCCCGAAGAGCGGCCACAGCGCGAGCCCGCCCTTGCCCGAGCCCTCCGCGAGCGCGAGCAACAGCGCCGCGCCGATGCCGAGCGCGCCCGCGACGTAGCGGTTGGTGAGGGCGCGCACCCCGTAGGCCTCGGCGAGCTCGGCGATCACGAGCCGCTGGATGCGCGCGCCCGTGTCGAGCGACGTCGCCGCGAAGGCGATCACCATGACGGCCATGAAGGTCTTCGCGGTCGCGAGCGGGATGCCGAGCGCGGCGACGAAGGCCGCGCCGCCGTTCACGAAGGCACCGAGCTTCGCCGAGAGGCCGTCCGCGGCGCCCCAGCTCGCGTAGTGCACGTGCCACTCCTCCGCGTTCGCGAAGCCGGCCGTCGCCGCGAGCACGGCGAGCAGGCCGAGCGCGCCTTCTCCGAGCATGCCCGCATAGCCGATCGGTCGCGCGTCCGTCATGCACGCCACCTGCTTCGAGGTCGTGCCCGACGACACGAGCCCGTGGAAGCCCGAGATGGCGCCGCACGCGATCGTGATGAAGAGGAACGGGATCATCGGCGGCGCGCCCTCGGGCGCCGCGTTGACGGCGGGAGCGACGATCGTCGGCTGCAGGACGGCGAGGCCGCCCGCGAGCAGCGCGAGGCCGGTGACCAGCTGGTGCGCGTTCAGGAAGTCGCGCGGCTGGAGCAGCAGCCAGACGGGCAGCACCGAGGCGACGAACGAGTACGCGAGCAGGAGCCACACCCACGTGAGCGCCGAGATCGACGCGATCGACGGGAAGGCGCGCGCGAAGGCGTCGCCGTAGAAGATCGACACGAGCAGCAGCACGTAGACGACGAGCGACGGAACGAGGATCGGGACGCCGCGCCGGTAGGTGAGCCATCCGAGCGCCATCGCCGCGAAGATCTGCACGTTGATCGGGAAGATCGCGCCCGGGTTGCTCGCGAAGAGCGTGCCGATGATGAACGCGAAGACGGCGAGCACGATCCAGATGAGGAACGAGATCACGACGAGGAAGAGCGTGCGCGCGCGCGGGCCGATGACCGCGCCGGCGATCTCGCCGATCGAGCTGCCGCGGTGGCGGAGGCTGATGACGAGCGCCGCGAAGTCGTGCACGGCCCCCATGAAGACGGTGCCGAGCGTGACCCACAGCAGCGCCGGCAGCCATCCCCAGATGACCGCGATCGCCGGGCCCACGATCGGTGCGGCGCCGGCGATCGACGTGTAGTGGTGACCCCAGAGCACCCACTTCGAGGTCGGCACGAAGTCGACGCCGTCCTCGAGCTCGACGGCCGGCACCGGCTCGTCGTCGCGCAGCGCGAAGAGGCGTTCCGCGAGGAAGCGCGAGTAGTAGCGGTAGCCGAGTGCGAAGCCGGCGAACACGAGGGCGGCGAGCACGGCGGCGTTCACGGGCGTCTCCTCCGAGCGCGCGCCGCGCCCGAGCGGCGCGCAGGATATCCCAGCGCGCGCCGCGCGAAGCGGGCTAGCCGGCCGCCCCGGCCGCGTAGACGAGGGGGCCCGTCGCGCCGAGGGGAAGGCCGAGCTCGATCCACACGACGAGCATCGCCGTCCAGGCGACGAGGAAGGCCGCCGCGTAGGGGAGCATCAGCGCGACGATCGTGCCGAGGCCCGAGCGCGGCAGGTGCTGCCGGAGGAAGGCGAGCACGATGATCATGTACGGGTTGAGCGGCGTCACGACGTTGGTCGCCGAGTCGCCGATGCGATAGGCGACCTGCGTGAGCTCGGGGCTGATGCCGGCGGCCATGAACATGGGCACGAAGACCGGCGCGAAGAACGCGTACTTCGCGGACATCGACCCGATGAACAGGTTGCCCGCCGCGACGACGCCGACGAACGCGACCATCAGCAGGCTCGACGGGAGCGCGGCCCGCGCGAGGGCGCGGCCGCCCTCGAGTGCGAGCATCTCGCCGAGGTTCGAGAAGCGGAACCAGTCGATGAACTGCGCGGCGAAGAACGCGAGCACGATGTACGAGCCCATCCCCGACATCGTGTCGGCCATCATCGCGGCGAGGTCCTTGTCGCTGCGGATGCGCCCGACCGACGCGCCGTACACGACGCCGGGCAGCAGGAAGCCGAGGAAGAGCAGCGGGACGATCGCGCTCACCCAGCGCGGGAAGCGTCCGTCGACGCCGTGGAGCGGCGCGCCCGGCACGAGCACGAGCGCGACGAGCAGGGCGGCGCCGAGCGCGCACGTCGCGAGCGCGCGCCGGAGCGCGCGCCGCTCGCGCGCGTCGTCGCCGCCCGTGGCGAGCGCGTCGGCGACGGGGGCGGAGGGGCCGCCGTCCTCCACCGGCTTGCCCGCGAAGCGCGGCTCGACGAGCCGCGCCGTCACGCCCCAGCCGACCGCCGTCAGCAGCGCCGTCGACGCGATCATGAAGTAGAGGTTCGCGTTGGCGGCGACGGCGTACTCCGGGTCGAGCAGCGACGCGCCCTCGGTCGAGAGCTCGGCGAGCAGCGGGTCGAGGCTCGTCACGAACAGGTTCGCGCCGAAGCCGCCCGCGACACCTGCGAACACGGCGGCGAGCCCGGCGGCCGGCGAGCGACCGGCCGCGCGATAGAGCGCCGCCGCAACGGGGGGCAGCACGACGTAGCCCGCGTCGAGCCCCATCGACGACATCACGCCGACGAACACCATCGCCGGCGTGAGCAGTGCGGGCGGCGCCGCGCGCATTGCGCGCGCGAGCAGGGCGCCGATGAAGCCGCTGCGCTCGGCGACGCCGATGCCGAGCATCCCGACCAGGACGACGCCGAGCGGCGCGAAGCCGACGAAGGCGTCGACCATGTGGTCGAGCGCGTAGTAGAGGCCGTCGGCGTCGAGCAGCGTGCGCGCGCGCACGACGACCTCGCGCGTCGCGAACGCCGCACCTCCCGTGCGCGCGTCGACGACGCCGACGCGCAGCGCCTCGCCGCTCACGGGGTCGACCACCGCGTGGCCCGCGGCGTCGAGCGCGGGCGCCGTCACGGCCTCGCGCACGGTCTTCGCCACCTGCCAGTCGAGCGCGCTCGCCACGTGCGAGAGCGCGACGACGGCGACGGCGCCGAGCGCGAACAGGGTGGCCGGGTCGGGCAGCGCGTTGCCGACGCGCTCGATGCGATCGAGCCACGAGCGGCGGGGGCCTCCGCTGCGCGTGCGCTCCCGGTCGTCGGCCATCACCCCCTCCCTCCGCTCGGCCGCGCGCGGCGCGCGTCAGCGTCCGTCGTGCCCGCCCGGCGCGAGCCCCTGCGTCGCCTCGAACAGCGCGCGCCCGCGCGCGCGCTTCTGCGCGAGCCAGATGCCGAGCGCGAGCGCGCCGCCCGCGACGTCGAGGACGACGTCGGACGCGGCACCGGTGCGGTGCGCGGTCTTCGTCTGCCGCGTCTCGTCCGCAGCGGCGAGGGCGAGGACGCACGCGAGCGCGGCGGCGACGACGAAGCGCATGCGCGCGCCCGTCGTGATCGCGAGCGCGCGCCCGACGAGGAGCGCCAGCACGCCGTACTCGACGACGTGCGCGAGCTTGCGGACCGCGAAGAGCGCGCGCGTGCGCGCGACGGCGTCGAGCTCGGGGCGCAGCCAGTCGAGCAGCGGGCCGAGGAAGCGCGACGTCTCGCTCGCCGAGAAGCCGTCCGTGCCGAGGCCCCAGACGAAGCCCGCCCACGCGAGCGCGACGGCCCAGGCGAAGATCGTGCGCGCGCGGCTCTGCACTCGCTCCTCGCCTCCCGCCTACGCGCGCGCCGGCCGGCGCGTGCGCGGCTCCCCGCGCGCGACCGGCCGTGGCCCGCGCGAGCCCGCCCTCCGGTGGCGCGCGCGAACCGTAGCCCGTGCCGTCGCGCGCGCCGCCGTGGCTATGCTCCGCGCGTGCCTGCGCCCCTCGCGATCGGAATCGTCTTCGAGACGCACGAGAGCTACGCGCGCGCGCCGCACGAGCCCGCCGATTTCGCCGCCGAGTACGAGCCGGTCGCGACGATCGAGGCGCTCGAGGCGGCGATCCGCGCGATCGGCCACCGGCCGGTGCGGCTCGGCACGCCGCACGCGCTGCTCGCCGCGATCGGGAAGGGCGAGCTCCCGCCGCTCGACGCCGCGCTGTCGATCGCGGAGGGCCGCGGCTCGCGCAATCGCGAGGCGTGGGCGCCCGTGCTGCTCGAGATGGCCGGCGTGCCGCGCCTCGGCTCCGACGCGCTCACGCTGTCGACGAGCCTCGACAAGCTGTGGACGCTCGAACGCGTCGCTGCCGCGGGTGTGCCCGTGCTCCCGCACACGTGTCTCGCGAGCGCGGACGACGCGTTGCACGCGCCGCTCCCCGACGCGTTCCCGCTGTTCGTGAAGCCGCGCTGGGAGGGGACGGCGAAGGGCGTCGAGCGCACGTCCGTCGTGCACGGGCGCGATGCGCTCGCGCGCGAGGTCGCGCGCATCGCGCGCGACTACGCGCAGCCCGCGCTCGTCGAGGCCTTCGCGCCGGGCGCCGAGTACACGGTGACGGTGGTCGGCTCGGCGCCGCCGCGCGCGCTGCCCGTCCTGCAGCGCGCGCTCGAGCGCGAGTCGGGCATCGGCCTGCACGCGCTCGAGCGCGCGGGCGCGGCCGCGCCGCCGCCGGGCGGCTATGCCCACCACGTCCCCGGCGCCCTCGACGCCGGCCTCGAGGCGCGCCTCGGCGAGCTGGCGCTCACCGCCTGGAAAGCGCTCGAATGCCGAGACTTTGCGCGCATCGACTTCAAGCTCGACCGCAGGGGCGAGCCGGCCCTCCTCGAGATCAACACGCTGCCCACCTTCGCGCCCGACGGCAGCTTCGGCGTGCTCGCCGAGCTGGCCGGCACGACCTACGAGGCGCTCGTCGGCGAGGTGCTGGCCGAGGCGCTCGCGCGGCTCGGGCTCGCACCGGGCCGCGCGGCGGACGGCGCGTGAGCGCGGCGCTCGACCTCCCGCGCGTCGCGCCGCCCGACGGCGTCGACCCGCGCGCGTGGCGCGACTGGACGTGGCAGATGCGCGCGCGCGTGCGCTCGGCCGACGACCTCGCGCGCTTCGTCGCGCCGGACCCGGACGAGGTCGCGGCCATCGACGCGCTCGCCGACCGCTTCCGCTTCGTGATCACGCCCTACTACGCGCGGCTCATGGACCCGCTCGACCCCGCGTGCCCGATCCGCCGCCAGGTCGTGCCGCGCACGGCCGAGCTCGGAGACGCGCGCGGGCTCGCCGACCCGCTCGACGAGGTCGCGCACTCGCCCGTCAAGAACGTGGTCCGCGTCTACCCCGACCGGATCGCGTTCTGCGTCAACAACGAGTGCGCGCTCTACTGCCGCTACTGCCTGCGCAAGCGGATGGTCGGCGACGAGGCGTGGACGATGCAGAAGCGCGAGCTCGAGCGCGCGCTCGACTGGATCCGCGCGACGCCCGCGATCCGCGACGTGCTGCTCACGGGCGGCGACCCGCTCGTCTTCTCCGACGCGCGACTCGACTGGCTGCTCGGCGAGCTGCGCGCGATCCCGCACGTCGAGGTGCTCCGGCTCGGCACGCGGCTTCCCGTCACGTTGCCGTACCGGGTGACCGACGCGCTCTGCGCGATGCTCGAGCGCCACCACCCCGTCTGGGTCAACACGCACTTCAACCACCCGCGCGAGTGCACGGCGGACGCGGCCGAGGCGTGCGACCGGCTGCTGCGCGCGGGCATCCCGGTCGGCAACCAGAGCGTGCTCCTGCGCGGCATCAACGACGACGTCGCCGTGATGAAGGAGCTGTGCGAGACGCTCGTGCGCATGCGCGTGCGACCCTACTACTGCTACCAGGCGCAGCTGCTCGAGGGCACCGCGCACTTCCGCGTGCCGATCGAGCGCGGCATCGCGCTCTTCCGCGCGCTGCGCGGCCGGACGAGCGGCTTCGCGATTCCGACCTACGTGCTCGACACGCCGTACGGCAAGGTGCCGCTCCAGCATCCGTACGCGCGCGGGCGCGACGGCGACGACTTCGTGGTCGAGACGTGGGACGGCCGCCTGTGGCGCGAGCCGAACCCGCCGGACGCGGCGGGCGCCGCCCCGGCGGCGGAGCGCGCGTGAGCGCACCGGGCGAACCCGCCGCCGCGCCGCGGCCCGCGCCGAGCGTCCGCGCCGTCGCGCTGCTGCTCGGCGCGAGCGTCGCGCTGTCGCGCGTCGTCGGGTACGTCCGCGAGATCACGCTCGCGAACCAGCTCGGCGTGGGCAGCTCGTCCGACGCGTACAACGCGGCGTTCACGATCCCCGACGTGCTCAACTACCTGCTCGCGGGCGGTGCGCTCACCGTCGCGTTCGTGCCGTTCTACACGCGCGTGCGCCGCGAGCGCGGCGACGCGGCCGCGCAGCAGCTCTTCGAGACCGTGCTCGGCACGACCGCCGCGCTCGTCGTCGTCGCGACCTGCGTGCTGTTCGCGCTCGCCGACGAGCTCGTGCGCGTCGCCTTCTCGGGGTTCGACGCGCCGACGCGCGCGCTGACGGCGCGCCTCTCGCGCATCCTCCTCCCGGCCCAGGTCTTCTTCGTGACGGGCGGGATCGTGCGCGCGGTGCTGATGGTCGAGGGCCGCTTCGCGACGCACGCCGTGGCGCCCGTCGTCTACAACCTCGGCATCATCGCCGGCGGTCTCGCGACCGGGACGCCGGAGGGCTTCGCCTGGGGTGCGCTCGCCGGCGCCGTCGTCGGCCCCTTCGCGCTGCCCGTCGCCGACCTGCTGCGCACGCACCGCGTCGGCCTCCGCATCGACCTCCGCTCGCGCGACTTCCGCACCTACGCGTGGATCGCGCTGCCGCTCATGCTCGGCCTCTCGCTGACGACCGTGGACGAGTGGTACGAGAAGCTCTTCGGGCAGGCGCTCGCGGTCGGCACCGTCGCGGTGCTCGGGTTCGCGCGCAAGCTCGTGCAGGCGCCGATCGCGATCGTCGGGCAGGCGATCGGCGTCGCCGCGCTGCCGACGCTCACGCGCCTGTGGAGCGAAGGGCGCACGGACGAGCTCGAGCGCGTGCTCTCGGGCGCGCTGCGCGCCGCGATCGGGCTCGGCGCGCTCTCGGCCGCCTTCGTGTTCGCGTTCGCCGCGCCGGTCGTCACGGTGCTCTACCAGCACGGCGCGTTCTCGGCCGAGGCCGCGGCGCGCACCGGGCGCGTCCTCGCCGTCATGAGCTTCGCGATCGTCGGCTGGATCGCGCAGCAGGTGGCGGTGCGCGCCTTCTACGCGCGCGAGGAGATGTGGCGGGCGATGGCGCTCGGCACGGCGATCGTCGTCGCGGTCGTGCCGCTCTACGTCTTTGCGGGTGGCGCCTACGGCGCGGAAGGCCTCGCCGCGGCCGGCGCCGTCGCGATGGTCGTGAACGCGGTCGCGACGCTCGCCTGGGCGCGCGCGCGCTTCGGCGGGCCTCGCCTCGGCCCGCTCGCGCGGTCGCTCGCGCGTTCGGCCGTGGTCGCCGCGGCCGCGGCCGCGGCGGGCCGCGCCGCGGGGGGCGCGGCCGTGGGCGCGCTCGGCGCCGAGGGCCGCGCGGCCGCGATCGCCGAGCTCGTCGCCGGCGGCGCGGCGTTCGCGGCGGCGGCGGCGATCGGGCTCGCGGCGGTCGGCGACGCGGAGACGCGCGCGACCGCGCAGCGGCTCGCGGGGCGCGCGGCCCGCCTCGCGCGCCGTCGGCGCTGAGCCGCCGTGGCCGGCGCGGCGCGCGGCGGCGGCTGGCAGCTGTGGGTCGACCGCGGCGGCACCTTCACCGACTGCATCGGCGTCGCGCCCGACGGCGCCGTGCACGTCTCCAAGCTGCTGTCGTCCGACGCGGCGCCGATCGAGGGGCTCCGCGCACTGCTCGCGCGCGCGGGCGCCGACGTCGGCGACGCGCTCCGCGGCGCGACGGTGCGCCTCGGCACGACCGTCGCGACCAACGCGCTGCTCGAGCGACGCGGGGCGTCGACGGCGGTGGTCGCGACGCGCGGCCTCGGCGACGTCTTCGAGATCGGCACCCAGGAGCGGCCCGCGCTGTTCGACCTCTCGGTCGCGCGCCCGCCGCGCCTGCACTGCGCGACCGTCGAGATCGGCGCGCGCATCGGCGCGCGCGGCGAGCCCGTCGCGCCGTTCGACGCGGACGAGGCGCGCACCGCGCTCGCGGCCGCCCGCGCGGCCGGCGCGACGAGCGTCGCCGTCGCCCTCCTGCACGCGACCGTCGACCCCGCGCACGAGCGCGCGTGCGCGGCGCTCGCGCGCGAAGCGGGATTCGCGCACGTCGTCGCCTCGCACGAGATCGCGAACGAGCAGGGGCTCCTCGCGCGCGGCGAGACGGCGATCGCCGACGCGTATCTGACGCCGCTCCTGCGGCGCCACGTCGACGCGCTCGCGGCCGCGCTCCCGGCGGCGCGCGTGCGCTTCATGCAGTCCTCGGGCGGGCTCACCGAGGCCGCGCGCTTCCGCGGGCCGAACGCGCTGCTCTCGGGGCCGGCGGGCGGCGTCGTCGCCGCGGCCGCCGTCGCGCGGCGCGCGGGCTTCGCGACCGCCGTCGGCTTCGACATGGGAGGCACGTCGACCGACGTGTCGCTCGTCGTCGACGGCGAGGTCGAGCGCGCGTTCGAGACGCAGGTCGGCGGCGTGCGGGTCAAGGCGCCGATGCTGCGCATCCACACGGTCGCCGCGGGCGGCGGGTCGCTGTGCGGCTTCGACGGCTTCGCGCTCACGGTCGGGCCCGGGAGCGCCGGCGCGCTCCCCGGCCCCCTCTGCTACGGGCGGCGCGACGCCGCGGGCGCGCAGCTCGCGACGCGCATCGCGGTCACCGATGCGAACGCGCTGCTCGGGCGCATCCAGCCCGACCGTTTCCCGTTCGCGCTCGACCTCGACGCGGTGCGCGCGGCGTTCGAGCGCGAGGCGCGCGCGCTCGGCGGAGCGCGCGCGCTCGGCAGCGCGCGGGGCGACGTCGGTGGGGGCGGCGCGGCGCGCGCGCGCGGGCCGGTCGAGCTCGCGGCCGGGTTCCTCGAGGTCGCGAACGCGCACATGGCCCAGGCGATCGCCGAGGTGTCGATCGCCCGCGGCGTCGACGTGCGCGAGGCGGCGCTCGTCGCGTTCGGCGGCGCGGCCGGTCAACACGCCTGCGCGGTCGCGCGACGCCTCGGCGTGCGCACGGTGCTGCTGCATCCGCTCGCGGGCGTCCTGTCGGCCTTCGGCATCGGCTGCGCGCCGGCGTCCTGGGACGGCGAGCGCGACGCCGGACGCATCGCGCTCCCGGCCGCGGAGCGGGGCGCGGCGGTCGGCCTGCCGCCGGCGATCGCGGGCGCGCTCGCGGCACTCGAGCGGGAAGGGCGCGCGGCGCTCGTCGACGCGGGCGAGGACGGCGACGCGCTGCGCGCGACGCGCTCGCTCGACCTCCGCTACGCCGGCACGGACACCGCGCTCGCGGTGTCGGCGCCCGAGGCGCGCGGCGACGACGCGCGCGCCTGGCGCGACGCCTTCGAGCGCGCGCACCGCGAGCGCTTCGGCTACGCGCGCGAGGGCCGCGACGTCGAGATCGCGGCCGTGCGCGTGCGCGTCGTCGGGCCGGAGGGCGACGCCTTCGCGGCGGCCCGGCCGCCGGCCGCGCGCGCGGGCGCCGCGCCTGCGGGTGCGGATGCAGCTGCGGGCGAGGTGGACGCCTTGCTCCGGCGCGAACGCGTGTGGTTCGAGGGCGCGGGCTTCGTCGACACGCCCGTGCTCGCGCGCGAGCGGCTCGCTTCGGGTGTCGAGCTCGCGGGCCCGGCGCTCGTGATCGAGGACGCGGGCACGATCGTCGTCGAGCCGGGCTTCCGCGGTCGCGTCGAGGCGGACGGCGTGTTGCGGCTCGACGACGCGATGCCGGCGCGCCGCGCGCCCGCGCGCGACGACGAGGCGCGCGAGACGGCCGCGTTCGACCCCGTCCGCATCGAGGTCTTCGGCAACCGCTTCATGTCGATCGCCGAGCAGATGGGCGCCGTGCTCCGCAACACGGCGGTGTCGACCAACATCAAGGAGCGGCTCGACTACTCGTGTGCCGTGTTCGACGCCGACGGCGGGCTCGTCGCGAATGCGCCGCACATCCCCGTGCACCTCGGCGCGATGAGCGAGACGGTGCGCTGCGCGATCGCGCGCTTCGGCGACGCGCTCGCTCCGGGCGACGTCGTGCTCGGCAACGACCCGTTCGAGGGCGGCTCGCACCTCCCCGACGTGACGGCGGTGACGCCGGTGTTCGCGGCCGGCGCGGATGCCGGTGGGGCGCGCCCGCTCTTCTTCGTCGCGAGCCGCGGGCACCACGCCGACATCGGCGGGCGCACCCCGGGGTCGATGCCGCCCGACTCGCGCACGCTCGAGGAGGAAGGCGTGGTGCTCGAGGCCTTCCGGGTGGTGCGCGCGGGGCGCTTCGACGAGGACGGGCTGCGGGAGCGGCTCGCACGCGCGCGCTTCCCGGCGCGGCGGCCCGACGACAACGTCGCCGACACCGAGGCGATGATCGCGGCGAACGAGGCGGGCGCGCGCGGGCTGCGCGCGTTCGCCGACGAGCGCGGCGCCGCGCTCGTCGCCCGCACCATGGGCGAGCTTCAGGAAGTCGCCGCCGCGAAGGTCGCGCGCGAGATCGCGCGCCTGCCCGACGGGCTCCACCGCTTCGCGGACGCGCTCGACGACGGCACGCCCGTCGCCGTCGCGCTCGACGTGCGCGGCGACCGCATGCGGATCGACTTCGCGGGCACGGGCCCCGCCTCGCCCGGGAACCTCAACGCGCCGCGGGCGGTCGTGCAGGCCGCGGTGCTCTACGTGCTGCGCTCGCTCGTCGCCGAGCGCTTCCCGCTGAACGGGGGCTGTCTCCGGCCGGTCGAGATCGCGATCCCCGCCGGCTCGCTGCTCGACCCGCCGCGCGGGAGCGCCGTCGTCGGCGGCAACGTCGAGACCTCGCAGCGCATCGTCGACGTGCTGCTCGGCGCGCTCGGCGCGGCCGCCGCCAGCCAGGGCACGATGAACAACGTGACGTTCGGCGACGAGCGCTTCGGCTACTACGAGACGCTCGGCGGCGGCGCGGGCGCGGGGCCGTCGTGGGACGGCGCGTCCGGCGTGCACACGCACATGACGAACACGCGCATCACCGACGCCGAGGTGCTCGAGAGCCGTGCGCCCGTGCGGCTCGAGACGTTCGCGCTGCGCCGGGGCTCGGGCGGAGCGGGCCGCCACCGCGGCGGCGACGGGCTCGTCCGCCGCTATCGCTTCACGGCGCCCGTCGCGGCGAGCGTGCTGACGGAGCGGCGCACGCGCGCGCCGTGGGGGCTCGCGGGCGGCGAGCCGGGCGCGCGCGGGAGCAACCGCGTCGTGCGCGCCGACGGGAGCGCGCGCGAGCTCGCGAGCCGCGCACACGTCGCACTCGACGCGGGCGACGCGCTCGAGATCGCGACGCCCGGTGGCGGCGGCTACGGCGCGCCCGAAGCGTGATGGAAGCGCCGCGCGGTGCTTGCCATCCGAAGGCTGCGGGCTACGGTCCCGCCGGGCGCGTAGCTCAGCTGGTAGAGCAAGGGACTCTTAATCCCTAGGTCCGGGGTTCGAGCCCCCGCGCGCTCACCACGAACGATCCCTCGTGCATCGCGCGGCGACGGCCGCCGGGTGCGAGCGCTGCGATCGTCGTGGACCGCCCCTCCTCCCGTCGGCCGTCGAGCACAGCCCCTCGCTCGGCCCGGTGTGCACGCCGGGCCCGGCGGTGCCGGGGCGCGACGCCCCGCACTGCGGGCCGATGTTAGGTGGCGGCGCGCGCCGCGAACCCGGACGGGGTGCGTCCGCGCGCGCCTTCGCGCGGCGCGCGGAGTGGTAGGCTCGGCGCGGGCCCGCCGCCGGCCGCGGAGAGGACATGCAGTTCGACCAGCTCATCCTGCCCGCGGTCGGGCTCGCCGTGGGCGGGCTGTGGATCGGCGGGCTCGTCGGTCTGCGCACGCCCGTCGCGCCCTCCGGCTACTGGCCGATCGGCTGGGCGCTGCTGCTGAACGCCGCGATGCTGTCGGCGCTCTCCGGCGCGCACCCCGAGCTCGTCGCACCCTCGAAGGCGCTCGGCGTGCTGTTCGCGCCGGCCATGTTCGCGGGCGCGCTCCAGCACGTGGGGGCGCGCGTCCCGCGCTGGTGCCTGCCACTCGCGCTGTCGATCGCCGTCGCGCGCGGCGCGCTCTTCGCGGCGGGGCTCGGAGGCGCGGCGGACGTCCTCGCGATCGCCGCCGAGACGGGATTCCTGCTCGCGGCGGCGGTCGTCATCGACCGCGGCGAGCCGCGCTGGGAGCGGCGTCCGCTGCAGGCCGCCTTCGTCCTGCTCGCGGGCATCGAGCTCGCGGACACGCTCATGGGCTTCGGCGCGGCGGTCGCGACCGCGCCGTGGATCCTGTGGTGCGTCGCGGGCGTCGCGATCGTCGCCGTCCAGATCCTCGCCACCTTCGAGCGCCTGCGAGGACAGCTCGCGCGCCTGCGCGGCGATGCGGCCGAGCGCGCCGAGTACCTGCAGGCGCTCGTGTCGTCGATCGACCCCGCGCGCGTCGTGCTGTTCGAGCGCGATGCATCGGTGCGCTCGATCTTCGGCGGCGGGGGCGAGCGGTTCGCGGCCGCGCCGCGGTCGTCGGGCGTCCACCCGCTCGGAATCGCGCGCACCGACCACGCGGAGCGCCTCGCGAGCGCGGTGCGCGCCGTCGCGCGCGACGGCGCCGTGCGCGTCGTCCAGGTCGACGTCGGAGGCGCGGACGCACAGCGCGCGATCGAGCTCGGGCTCGCGCCGCTGCGCGACCGCGCGGGCGGCGTCGACGGCGTGCTCGGCGTCCTCACCGACGTCACCGACCGCGAGCGCGTGGCGAGCGCGCTGCGCGACAGCGAGCAGCGGATGCGCGAGCTCGTCCACTCGCTCACCGGGAACAACGTCGTGATGATCGACCGCGACGGGCGGATCGAGGAGGTCGTCGAGCACGTCGACCGCGGCCCGTCGCGCTACGGGCTGGGCCTCGCGGACGTCGAGGGCGCGAGCATCGAGGCCATCCTTCCCGGCGCGAGTGGCGACGACATCCGCCGCACGATCGGCGCCGTCTTCCGCGACGGGAGGAGCTGCGAGTTCGAGCGAGAAGTCGCGCTGCCCAGCGGCACGTTCACGTTCCACATCGCGATGCGCCCGCTTCGCGCGGCGGACGGGAGCATCCCGCGCGTGCTCGCCGTCGTGCAGGACGTGACGGAGCGCGTGCGGGCGGACGAGCGGAAGGAGCGGCTCGAAGCGCGCATGCTCCAGTCGCAGAAGCTCGAGAGCCTGGGCGTCCTGGCGGGCGGGATCGCGCACGACTTCAACAACCTCCTCACCGGGATCCTCGGCAACGCCGACCTCGCGCTCTCGCAGGTCGCGCCGAGCGACCCCGTCCATCCCATGCTGCGCGACATCGAGCGCGCGACGGTGCGCGCGGCCGAGCTCACCGCGCAGCTCCTCGCCTACGCGGGGAAGGCGGACGTCGAGACGACGACGCTCGAGCTCGGTGCGCTCGTCGAGGAGACGATCCCGCTGCTGCACACGAGCGTCGGGCCCGCGACGCGGCTCGCGACGCGCGCGTCGGAGCGTCCGGCCTGGATCCGCGGCGACGCCACGCGCGTGCGCCAGCTCCTGATGAACCTGGTGACGAACGCGGTGGAGGCGCTCCCGCCGGCGGGAGGAAACGTCGAGATCGAGACGGGCGTGCTCCGCGCGGATCGCGAGACGCTCGCGCGCGCCTCGCACGCCGACGAGCTGCCGGAGGGCGACTACGCGTTCCTGCGCGTGCGCGACGACGGCTGCGGCATGGACGAGACGACGCTTCAGCGCATCTTCGATCCGTTCTTCACGACGAAGTTCGAGGGGCGGGGGCTCGGCCTCGCCTCCGCGCTCGGCATCGTGCGCTCGCACGGCGGCGCGCTCACCGTGGAGAGCGAGCCCGGGCGCGGGACGGAGTTCCGCGTGCTCTTCCCGAACGCGTCGCCGCCGGTCGGCGCCGCGGTCGTCGTGCGCGACGCACCCGCCGTGGGCGCGGTCGCGGGCACGATCGTGGTCGTCGACGACGAGCCGGCGGTGCTGGCCGTCGCGCGACAGATGCTCGAGCAGCAGGGCTACCGCGTGATCGCGTGCGCGGACGCGGCGCAGGCGCTCGCGGCGACCGCGCGCGTCGACGACCTCACCGCGGCCGTCGTCGACCTGACGATGCCGGACACGAGCGGCGAGAAGCTCTGCCTGCAGCTGCGCGAGCTGCGCCGCGACCTGCCCGTGCTGTTCGTGAGCGGCCGAGGCACGCAGAGCGCGCTCGAGCGCGTCGGCGGCATCCCGCGTTCCGCGTTCGTCGCGAAGCCGTTCCGGAGCGCGGCGCTGCGCGACGCGCTGGCTGCGCTCGTCGAGTGATGCGCGGCGCCTCGCGACGCCGCCTCAGGTGTTCTGGATCGTGAGTCCGCCGTCGACGGCGAGCACGGCGCCCGTCGTGTAGGAGGCGGCGGGGAGGGCGAGCGAGAGCACCATGTGTGCCACCTCCTCGGGCTCGCCGTAGCGCCGCAGCGGGACGCGCCGGCGCGCGAACTTCTCGCGCGCCGCCTCGGGGATGACGCTCGTCATGCCGGTGACGATCGAGCCCGGGCACACGCAGTTCACGGTGATGCCGTGCCGCGCGAGCTCGATGGCGAGCGAGCGCGTGAGGCCGACGACGCCGTGCTTCGCCGCCGTGTAGGGGCTGATGCCGGCCGTCGCGCCGAGCGCCTCGGTGGACGCGACGTTGACGACGCGGCCCTCGCCCGAGGCGGCGAGCCACGGGAGGGCGGCGCGCGTCGTGCGCGCGTGCGCGGTGAGCATCACGTCGAGCGAGCGTTGCCAGGCTGCTTCGAAGCCGTCGGCGTCGAGCGGGGCGCCGATCGCGACGCCGGCGTTGTTGACGAGCACGTCGAGCCCGCCGAGGGCCTCGGCCGACTCGCGCACGACGCGCTCGATCGCCTCGGCGTCGGCGACGTCGAGCGCCCACGCGCGCGCGGCGCCGCCGGCTGCGCGGATCGCCTCCGCAGCTCGTTCCGCGGCGTCGCCGTCGACGTCGGTGACGGCGACGCGCGCGCCGACCTCGGCGAAGAGCGCGGCGGTCGCGCGCCCCATGCCGCTCGCCGCGCCGGTCACGAATGCGACCCTGCCTTCGACCGAGCGGGCGTCCTTCGCGGCGCGGGTCATCGTGCGGTCACCTCCGGCCGTGCGGGGGAAGGGCGAGCGCGCGATTCGAGCACGTCCCCCGTGTGCCGTCCAGCGGGTAGACTCGCCGCTCCCGGGCGCACGCGAGGAGGATGGCGCGATGGCATGGGACTTCAGCACGGACCCCGCGTTCCAGGCCGAGCTCGACTGGATCCGCGCGTTCGTCCGCGAGGAGATCGAGCCGATCGACGCGCTGTTCTCGCGCGAAGGGCTCGTCTACGACACGCAGCACCCCGTGCAGCGCGCCGTGATCCGCCCGCTCCAGGAGAAGGTGAAGGCGCGCGGGCTCTGGGCCTGCCACCTCGGGCCGGAGCTCGGCGGCCTCGGCTACGGCCAGGTGAAGCTCGGGCTGATGAACGAGATCCTCGGGCGCTCGGCGTGGGCGCCGAGCGTCTTCGGCTGTCAGGCGCCCGATTCGGGCAACGCGGAGATCCTCGCGCACTACGGCACGCCCGCGCAGAAGGAGCGCTACCTCGAGCCGCTGCTGAACGGCGAGATCCGCTCGTGTTATTCGATGACCGAGCCGCAGGCGGGCGCCGACCCGCAGCAGTTCCGATGTCGCGCGTGGAAGGAAGGCGACGAGTGGGTGATCGAGGGCGAGAAGTGGTTCTCGTCGAACCTCCGTCACGCGTCGTTCGCGATCGTCATGGCCGTCACGAACCCCGACGTGCCGGTGTACCAGGGCGCGTCGATGTTCCTCGTGCCGACGGACACGCCCGGGATCGACATCGTGCGCAACACGGGGCTCGGCTGGGACGAGTTCGATGCGGAGGGCACGCACGCCTACGTCCGCTACGACCGCGTGCGCGTGCCCGCCGCGAACCTGCTCGGCGGCGAGGGACAGGCGTTCGTGATCGCGCAGACGCGGCTCGGGGGCGGGCGCATCCACCACGCGATGCGCTCGATCGGCGTCGCGCAGCGCGCCTTCGACATGATGTGCGAGCGCGCGCTGTCGCGGACGACGCAGGGCGAGCGGCTCTCGAAGAAGCAGTTCGTGCAGGGCTACATCGCGGACTCGTGGGTCCAGATCCTCCAGTTCCGGCTGCAGGTGCTCCACGCGGCGTGGACGATCGACCGCGTGGGTGGGCACGCGGCGCGCGCCGAGATCGCGGGCGTGAAGGTGGCGACGCCGAAGGTGCTGCAGGACGTCGCGTGGCGCGCGATGCAGGTGCACGGCGCGCTCGGCGTGTCGAACGAGATGCCGCTCGCGCGCATGTGGATGCAGGCGCCGATGATGGGGATCGCGGACGGCCCGACCGAGGTGCACAAGGTGACGATCGCGCGCCAGGCGCTGAAGGACTACGCGCCCGCGGAGGGCGCGTTCCCGTCGGAGCACGTCCCCGCGCGCCGCGAGGCGGCTCGCCGCCGCTTCGCGCACCTCGTCGAGCTCGAGGTCGGAAACCTCTGAGCGCGATGGACGACGGCATCGAGGCGCGCTTCGCGCCGTTCGCGGCGAAGATGGAGAGCGAGGGGCTGCCCGCGCTCGCGATCCGCACGTTCCGCCACTACTACGCGCAGCTCTGTGCGGGGGAGTCGGGGCTGCTTCCGGAGAGCGCGCTCGCGCCGGTGCGCGAGCTGCCCGACCTCGCGTCGCTCGACGCCTACGCGGGCGCGGGACGCGACGCGCTCGACGCCGCCGTCGCGATCAAGCTGAACGGCGGGCTCGCGACGTCGATGGGCATGACGCGCGCGAAGTCGCTCCTGTCCGTGAAGGGCGGACACACGTTCCTCGACGTGATCGCGGGGCAGGTGGAGCACCTGCGCCGCGAGGCGGGCTGCGCGCTGCCGCTCCTGCTCATGAACAGCTTCCGCACGCGGGAGGACTCGCTCGCCGCGCTCGCGCCGCACGCGCTCGACGTCCCCGGACTGCCGCTCGACTTCGTGCAGCACAAGGTGCCGCGCATCGCGAAGGAAGGGCTCGCGCCGGTGGCGTGGCCGGCGGCGCCCGAGCTCGAGTGGTGTCCGCCCGGGCACGGCGACCTCTACACGGCGCTCGTCACGTCGGGCGCGCTCGGCGCCCTGCGCGCGCGCGGCTTCCGCTACGCGTTCGTGTCGAACGCGGACAACCTCGGCGCGACGCTCGACCTGCGCATCCTCGGCTGGGTCGCGCGCGAGGGCGTGCCGTTCGCGATGGAGGCGACCGAGCGCACGCGCGCCGACCGCAAGGGCGGCCACCTCGCGCTGCGGCGCGCCGACGGCCAGCTCGTGCTGCGCGAGTCCGCGCAGTGTCCGCCGGGCGACGTCGATGCGTTCCAGGACGTCGAGCGCCACCGCTACTTCAACACGAACAACCTCTGGATCGACCTCGATGCGCTCGCGCACGCGCTCGACGCGTGCGACGCGGTGCTCGGCCTCCCGATGATCCGCAACGACAAGCGCGTCGACCCGCTCGACCCGGCGTCGCCCGTCGGCATCCAGCTCGAGACGGCGATGGGCGCGGCGATCGGCGTGATCGACGGCGCGCGCGCCCTGCGCGTGCCGCGCGCGCGCTTCGCGCCCGTCAAGACGACGAACGACCTGCTCGTCGTGATGTCGGACGCGTACGTGCTCGGCGACGGATGGCGCGTCGAACGCGCGCCCGAGGCCGCGCCCGATCTCGTCGTCGATCTCGACCCGGAGCACTACCAGCGCATCGACCAGTTCGAGGCGCGCTTCCCGGACGGCGCGCCGTCGCTCGTCGGGTGTCGCTCGCTGCGCGTGCGCGGCGACGTGCGCTTCGGCCGCGGCGTCGTCTGCCGCGGCGACGTCGTCGTCGAAGCGGCCGCCGGCGAGGCGCGCGCGATCGAGGCGGGAGCGCGCCTCGCGGGGCCGGACGCCGCCTCGTGAGCCCGGACGTCGCCTTATAAGGATGGAGCCGCGCCGTTGCGCGCCCGGGGCGATCGCCCATGCTACGCGCCGCGCGCGCGTGCCGGGGTGGCGGAACTGGCAGACGCAGTGGCCTTAGGAGCCACCGCCCTCGGGCGTGCAGGTTCGACTCCTGTCCCCGGCACCAGCGCGCGGCTGCGCCCTGCGCGCGCCGAGGCGCCCGGCTAGTGTTCCGGGCCGCCGCGCACCCGAGACCGCGCCGAGGAGTCGTCATGAGCGATGCAGCCCAGATCCGCGTCGAGACCACGGAGGATTCGTCCGTCGTCCGCACGGTGAGCGTCGAGGTTCCCGAGGCGCAGGTGCGCCGCGCGTTCGAGCGGACGTACGAGAACCTCCGGCGCGGCGCGCGCGTGAAGGGCTTCCGGCCGGGCAAGGTCCCGCGCAAGGTGCTCGAGAAGTACTACGGCCCGCAGGCCGCCGAGGAGATCGAGCGCATCCTGGTCGGCGAGACGCTCGCCGAGGCGCTCGAGATGGCGAAGGTCGAGCCCGTCACCGAGCCCGACATCGACGCCCCGACGCCGTCGCTCGGCGCGGTGTTCTGCTACTCGGCGCGCGTCGAGGTGAAGCCCTCGATCGCGCTGCCCGCGCTCGCGAAGGTGAAGGGCGCGAGGCCCGTCGTCGAGATCGGCGACGCGCAGGTGGACGAGCGCATCGCGGCCATGCGGGAGAGCTTCGCGCCACTCGTCGAGGTCGACGAGGGCGTCGCCGCGGAGACGGGCGACACGCTGAACGTCGACTTCGAGGGGCGCGTCGACGGCGAGCTCTTCGACGGGGGCAAGGGCGAGGACCTGCCGATCGAGCTCGGCTCGGGGCGCCTCGTGCCGGGCTTCGAGGACCAGCTCGTCGGCGCGCGCGCGGGCGAGGAGCGCACGGTGCGGATCGAGTTCCCGGCCGACTACGGGGAGCCGTCGCTCGCGGGCAAGCCGGCCGAGTTCGCGGTGAAGGTGCGCACGGTGCGCCGCAAGCAGCTGCCCGCGCTCGACGACGAGTTCGCGAAGGACGTCGGCGAAGAGTCGCTCGACGCGCTGCGTGCGAAGGTCCGCGCGCAGATCCTCGAGCAGGAGACGGCCGAATCCGAGCGCGCGCTCCACCGCTCGCTCGTCGAGTCGCTCGTCGCATTGTGCGAGTTCGAGGTGCCGCCGGGGCTCGTGCACCAGCAGATCCATGCGCAGATGGATTCGATGCGGCGCCAGTTCGAGGGGCAGGTTCCCGCCGACGTGTTGCAGGCCGAGCTCTCGCGCATGCACGACACCGGGCGCGACCTCGCCGAGCGCCGCGTGCGCGAGGCGCTGCTGCTCGATGCGGTGGTGCGCGAGCACGCGATCGAGGTCGCCGAGGAGGAGATCGACGCGCGCCTCGACGAGCTCGCGGAGGCGCAGGGCGTCGATTCCCAGCGCATGCGTCAGGCCGCCGCGCAGCAGGGCTGGCGGCGTCAGATCGCGGCCGAGATGCTCGACCGCAAGGCGCTTGCGTTCCTCGCGGCCGAGGCTAGTGTCGAAGAAACGACGGGCACTTAGAGCCCGTCGTGGCGCGTTCGCCGCGACGTCCTCCGCGCCTTCGGGCGCGTCGCGGAGCGGGCGCGGGTGCTGCCCGATCCCCCGCGGCAGCGGTGCGAGTCGACGCTGGGCGTCGCGGCGAGCGATCGTGAGTGTGGGTTGGCTCGAGCGCGGCGACGCGCGGGGAGAAGGATGGGCGCGACGCCCGTAGCACCATGCCGTTGATTCCGTACGTCATCGAGCAGAGCGCGCGCGGCGAGCGCGGCTTCGACATCTACTCGCGCCTGCTGCGCGACCGCATCATCTTCCTCGGGAGCGAGATCACCGACGAGGTCGCGAACGTCGTCGTGGCGCAGCTGCTCTTCCTCGAGGCCGAGGATCCGGACAAGGACATCCACCTGTACATCAACTCGCCCGGCGGCTCGGTGACGGCCGGGCTCGCGATCTACGACACGATGCAGTTCGTGCGGCCCGACGTGGAGACGCTGTGCGTCGGCATGGCGGCGTCGATGGGCGCGTGGCTGGTCGCGGCGGGGGCGCCGGGCAAGCGCACGGCGCTCGCGCACTCGCGGATCATGATCCACCAGCCCATGGGCGGCGCGCGCGGCCAGGCCTCGGACATCCACATCCAGGCGCGCGAAATCCTCAAGCTGCGCGAACAGATGAATGCGATTCTTGCGGAGCACACCGGCCAGCCGGTGGAGAGGATCGCTGCCGATACGGAGCGCGATTACTATATGTCGGCCGAGGAGGCGCGGGCCTACGGCGTGGTCGATCGCGTGATGGCGCGTCGCGGTGCGGAGGCCGCGAGCGACGGAGGCGGGTCGGGCGGCGGCAGGCCCGGCAAGCCGGGGAAGTAGCGCTCGCGCGGCGCGCGGCCGCGACCGCGCGGGTCGTCGGAGACGTTCGGATCGGTCGTGCGGAGAGTCCGGATCGTTCGGGTCGAGGTGGAGGCACGCAAGGCATGAAGAAGCGCGACGACAACGCGAACCTCTCCTGCTCCTTCTGTGGCAAGAGCCAACGCGAAGTCAAGAAGCTGATCGCCGGGCCCACCGTCTACATCTGCGACGAGTGCATCGAGCTCTGCAACGACATCATCGCCGAGGAGTACGGGCGCGACGAAGGGCCGTCGGCCGCTTCGCGCGTGCCGAAGCCCAAGGAGATCCGCGCCGCGCTCGACGACTACGTGATCGGGCAGGACTCGGCGAAGAAGGTCCTCTCGGTCGCGGTGCACAATCACTACCGGCGCATCGAGAGCGGCGCCTTCGTGGGCGACGTCGAGCTGCAGAAGGCGAACATCCTGCTGCTCGGCCCCACCGGGTCGGGCAAGACGCTCCTCGCGCAGACGCTGGCGCGCATCCTCGACGTGCCCTTCACCATCGCGGACGCCACGACGCTCACCGAGGCCGGCTACGTCGGCGAGGACGTCGAGAACATCGTCCTCAACCTGCTCCAGGCGGCGAACTACGACGTCGAGCGCGCCCAGCGCGGCATCATCTACATCGACGAGATCGACAAGGTCGCGCGCAAGAGCGAGAACCCGTCGATCACCCGGGACGTCTCGGGGGAGGGCGTCCAGCAGGCCCTGCTCAAGATCATCGAGGGCACGATGGCCAGCGTTCCGCCGAAGGGCGGGCGCAAGCATCCCCAGCAGGAGTTCCTGCAGATCGACACCTCGAACATCCTCTTCATCTGCGGCGGTGCCTTCGTCGGGCTCGACAAGATCATCGATCGCCGCATCGGGGTGAAGGGAATGGGATTCGGCGCCGATATCAAGCGGGTCAGCGACCGCAAGCCGGGCGACGTGCTCCGGCAGGTCCAGGCGGAGGATCTCCTGCACTTCGGCCTGATCCCGGAGTTCATCGGACGGCTTCCCGTCGTGGCGACGCTCGACGAGCTCGACGAGGCGGCCCTGATCAACATCCTGACCGAGCCGAAGAACGCGCTCATCAAGCAGTACCAGAAGCTGTTCGAGTTCGAGGACGTGCGGCTCCGCTTCACGGACGGCGCCCTGATGGCGATCGCCAAGAAGGCGCTCGAGCGCAAGGCGGGGGCACGCGGCCTGCGGGCGATTCTCGAGAGCGCGATGCTCGATCTCATGTACGAGCTTCCTTCGCGCGATGACGTCGAGGAGTGCATCATCAACGAGGACGTGATCGAGCACGGCAGCGAGCCGCTGATCGTCCTGAAGCGCGAGGCCGAATCGGCCTGACCGCCGGGCCCGCGCTCGAGCCGCAGGAGAGCGAATGCCCATCTCGAAGGTGAAGGTCGGGGACGGATCGCGGGGTGCGGACGCCGGGAGCGAGGGCGTCCCGCTGCTGCCGCTCCGCGACATCGTCGTCTTCCCGAACATGGTGGTGCCGCTCTTCGTCGGGCGCCCCAAGTCGATCCTCGCGGTGGAGGAGGCGGCGAGCGGAGGCCGCCAGATCCTGCTCGCCGCGCAGCGCCAGGCCGGCGACGACGACCCGACCGAGCAGGACATCTACCGGATCGGGACGCTCGGCACGATCGTGCAGCTGCTCCGCCTGCCCGACGGCACGGTGAAGGTGCTCGTCGAGGGCAAGTCGCGCGCGGCCATCGTCGGCTTCACCGGAGACGAACCCTACTTCTCCGTCGCGATCGAGGAGCTCGTCGAGCGGGTCGAGGGCGGCGTCGAGGTCGAGGCGCTCGTGCGCAGCGTCCACGCCGCGTTCGCGGCCTACGCCAAGCTCAACAAGAAGCTCCAGCCCGAGCTCGTGAACTCGATCGAGGCGATCGACGACGCCGGCAAGCTCGCCGACACCGTCGTCGGGCACCTGAACCTCAAGCTCGAGGAGAAGCAGGAGCTGCTCGAGGTCATCGACCCCGGCAAGCGCCTCGAGGAGATCCTGAGCCGCATCCAGGCCGAGACCGAGGTGCTCGAGGTCGAGCGGCGCATCCGCGGGCGCGTCAAGAAGCAGATGGAGCGCTCGCAGAAGGAGTACTACCTCAACGAGCAGATGCGGGCGATCCAGAAGGAGCTCGGCGAGCGCGACGAGTTCAAGAACGAGATCGCCGAGCTCGAGGAGACGCTCGCGGCGAAGGCGATGCCCGAGGAGGCGCGCGACCGCACCGAGAAGGAGGTCCGCAAGCTCAAGATGATGTCGCCGATGAGCGCCGAGGCGACCGTCGTGCGGAACTACATCGACTGGATGCTCGGCCTCCCGTGGGAGCAGTACGCCGAGGAGAAGCGCGACATCGTCGAGGCGGAGCGGGTGCTCGACGAGGATCACCACGGCCTCGAGAAGCCCAAGGAGCGCATCCTCGAGTACCTCGCCGTCACGGCGCTCGTCGAGAAGCTGAAGGGCCCCATCCTCTGTCTGGTCGGCCCGCCCGGCGTCGGCAAGACGTCGCTCGGGAAGTCGATCGCGCGCGCGACGGGGCGCGACTTCGTGCGCATCAGCCTCGGCGGCGTGCGCGACGAGGCCGAGATCCGCGGCCACCGGCGCACCTACATCGGCGCGCTTCCCGGCAAGATCATCCAGAGCCTGAAGAAGGCGGGCACGAGCAACCCCGTCTTCCTGCTCGACGAAGTCGACAAGATGTCGATGGACTTCCGGGGCGACCCGTCCGCGGCGCTGCTCGAGGTGCTCGACCCCGAGCAGAACCACACCTTCGTCGACCACTACCTCGACGTCGACTACGACCTCTCGCGCGTGATGTTCGTGTGCACCGCGAACGTGCTGCACCAGATCCCGCGGCCGCTCCAGGACCGGATGGAGATCATCCAGATCCCCGGCTACATCGAGAGCGAGAAGCTGCAGATCGCGCGCAACCACCTCGTCGCGAAGGTCCGAGAGCAGAACGGGCTCGACGAGACGCTGGTCGAGTTCACGGACGCCGCGATCCTCGAGGTGATCCGCCACTACACGCGCGAGTCCGGCGTGCGCAACCTCGAGCGCGAGCTCGCGTCCATCTGCCGCAAGGTGGCGCGCGACGTGGTGAAGGCGGGCGAGAGCGCGAAGCTCACGCGCGTGACGCCGAAGCTCGTGAAGAAGCTGCTCGGCGTGCAGCGCTATCGCTTCGGGAAGACGGAGGCCGACGACCGCGTCGGCATGTGCACGGGGCTCGCCTACACCGAGGTGGGCGGCGAGCTCCTGCAGACCGAGGTCAGCGTCACGGCCGGCAAGGGCAAGATGCAGGTGACCGGTCACCTCGGCGAGGTGATGCAGGAGTCCGCGAGCGCGGCGATGTCCTACATCCGCTCGCGCGCCAAGCAGCTCGGCCTGACGCGCGACTTCTACTCGAAGGTCGACATCCACATCCACGTGCCCGAGGGCGCGACGCCGAAGGACGGGCCGTCGGCCGGCATCACGATCGCGACCGCGATCGCGTCGGCGCTGACGCGCGTCCCGGTGAAGGCGACCGTCGCGATGACGGGCGAGATCACGCTGCGCGGTCGCGTGCTGCCGATCGGCGGCCTCAAGGAGAAGCTGATCGCGGCCCTGCGCGGCGGCGTCGAGAAGGTGCTCGTCCCGAAGGAGAACGAGAAGGACCTGCGCGACCTCCCGGCCGTCATCACCCGCTCGCTCGAGATCGTGCTCGTCGAGCACATGGACGAGGTGCTCGCCCACGCGCTCGCGATCGGCGACCCCGCGACCTTCCTCAAGGACGGCTTCCACGAGATCGACGACATCTACGAGGTGCCGGGCGGCGCGCTGCCGCCGGGCGCGGCCGGCGACGTCCGGCACCCGGCCGGCGTCAACTAGCCCGGCGCGGCCTCCCGATGGCGCGCGGGCCCGTCGCTCCCCCGTCCGGCACGGTCGGCGTGATCGCGAACCCGATGTCGGGCCGCGACGTGCGACGCCTCGCCGCGCGCGCGCGCCGCGACAGCCCCGAGGAGAAGCAGAACCAGATCGCGCGCGCCGTCGTCGGCGCCGCCGCGGCCGGCGCGCAGCGCTTCCTGCTCGTGCCGGACTGCTTCCGCATCTCGCGCGGGGCCGTCGAGAGCCTGAACGTGGGCGCGCGCTTCGACTTCCTCGACGTCGGCCCGCTCGAGACGAAGCCCTCCGACACGCTGCGCACCGCCGCCGCGATGCGCGCCGCGGGCGCCGACGCACTGCTCGTGCTCGGCGGCGACGGCACGAGCCGCATCGTCGCGACGGCCTGGCCCGACGCGCCGATGGTCCCGATGTCGACGGGCACCAACAACGTCTTTCCGGTCATGCAGGAGGCGACGGTCGCCGGGCTCGCGGCGGGCCTCGTGGCGACCGGCGCGGTGCCGCTCGCCCTGGCGGCCACACAGGCGAAGGTCGTGCGCGCCGTCTTCGACGACGGGGCGACGGACGTCGCCGTCGTCGATGCCGTCGTGCTCGCCGACGACGACGTCGGCAACCTCCTGCCGTTCGAGCCGGGTCGGCTGCGCGCGCTCGTGCTCGCGCGCGCCGAGCCGAACGCGGTGGGCATGTCGCCGATCGGCGGTCTGCTCGAGCCGTGCGGCATCGCCGACGACTTCGGCGTCGAGGTGCGCTGCGCGGCGGAGGGCACGCCGGGCACGCGGCCGCTGCTCGCCGCGGTCTCGCCCGGGCTCTTCCGGCGCGCGCACGTCACGGCCGCGCGCCGCCTGGCGCTGGGTGAGGTGGCGGTGGTGGAAGGGCCGGGCGTGGTCGCGTTCGACGGCGATCGCACGCGCGCGCTCGCACCGGGCGAGCGCTGCGAGCTGCGGGTCGAGCGCAGCGGGCCCTTCGTGATCGATGCGGCGCGCGCGCTGCGCGTCGCGGGCGCGAAGGGCGTGTTCGAGGACCGCCACTTCCACGACGGCCTCGAGCGCGCGACGGGCCTCGCCTGCTGTTAGGCGCGGCGGCGCGCATCGGCCGCGCCGTGCACGATTCCGACGCGGACGGCGTCGCGCCCCGGCACGGTCCGCTGCAGCATCGCCATCGCCTCGTCGATCTCGTCGAGCCCGTAGGTCTCGCCGCGCAGGGCCGCGGTCGGGAAGGTGCCCGAGTTCAGCACGGCACCCGCGCGGTCGAACGTCGCCGGCGTTCCGCCCGAGCCGCCGACCACGCGGAGCGCCTTGAACACGATCTCGTCGCTCGAGATCGACGCCTTCCGCCCGTCCTTCAGCCCTCCGAGCAGGATGCGCCCGCCCGTGCGCGCCATCTCGATGGCGTCGGCGACGGGCTTCGTCGCGAGCGCGCTGAGCTCCATGACGACGCTCGGCCCGCCGCGCGTCAGCTCGCGCACGGCGCCGACGACGTCGGGCTCGGCATCGACGTCGATCGTCGCGTGCGCGCCGACGGCGCGCGCCGCCTCGAGCCGCAGGCCGTCCTTGCCCGTGCCCGTCACGACGATCTGGCGGACACGGAGCTGGCTCGACGCGTAGGCGGCCGCGATCAGCCCCATGTGGCCGGGCCCCTGGATCACGAGTCGATCGCGCTCGCCGAGCCCGACGGCCTCCGACCACGCGACGATGCTCGACAGCGGCTCGATCAGGGAGAGCTCGGCGGCCGGCACGTCGTCCGTCAGCGGCACGAGATGCGAGCCCGGCAGGATGCCCATGTACTCGCCGTAGCCGCCCCAGAGGCCGTGCTCGAAGTCGGGCGGGAGCGTGTAGCCGTAGAGGTCGAGCTGCGGGCGCGCGGCCGAGGGCGGCACGAGCAGGTCGACGCCCACGCGCTGTCCGACCGCGACGCCGAGGTCGGCGTCGGGTGCGAGCGCGTGCACGCGGCCGACGATCTCGTGCCCCGGAACGACGGGGCACACTTCGCCGGGGACGTGCTTGTGCCCGTGCAGCTGCGACACGTCGCTCGCGCACAGGCCGACGGCCTCGACGGCGATCACCGCGCCGCCGGGGAGCGGCTGCGGAACGGGGAACTCGCGGACCTCGTAGGTTCCGTCGCCGGCGAAGACGACGCCGCGGCAGCTGGCCACCGGGAAGCTCCTCTCGCCCCGGTCGGGCCGGGGGCGGCCGAGCCTAACACGCCTCAGTGCGCGCGGGCAGGCACCGCGAAGCGTGCGATGTCGCTCTCGAGGTGGCCGTAGCGGACGGCGCGTGCCTCGATGGTCGTGCCGGGGGGCACGCCGGCGAGCGGGATCGGCGCGGTGTAGAGGTGCCAGGTGCGCTCGCCCGCGCGGCGATGTCCGATCGATGCGCCGTCGGTCGGACATGCGAGGTGGAGCGCGCCGGCCTCGAAGCGCGCCGTCGGACGCGCGGTGTCCGGAGCGCGGCCGCCGGGCCAGAAGCGTTCGGCCATCGCGTCCTCGTCCTCGTCGCTCGCGTCGCCCACGCGCGCGAGCCACGCGTCGAGCGCGCTGCGCATGCGGGCGAGCACCGGGGCGAGCGCCGGATCGGCCGCGAGGTCGTGGATCTGGTGCGGGTCCGCGACGGTGTCGTAGAGGCGCTCGCGCGCGACCGGCTCGAACCACGCGCGCTGCACGGCGTCGAGCTCGCCGCGCTCGTAGCGCGCGCGAAGATCGCGCACGCCGTCCTGCAGGTCGCGGAACGCGAGCGGATGGCCGCCGGGAACTTCGGGGTGCCAGCTCCGGATGTAGAGATGGTGCTCGTCGCGCACCGAGCGCTGTCGGTCGACGACCTCGTCCATGCGATCGCGCTGCCCGAAGACGTAGTCGCGTCGCGGCGCGCCGGGCTCGGCGAACGGGTGACCGTGCATCCAGCGCGGAACGTCGGCGCCCATCCACGCGAGGATCTGCGGACCGAGGTCGACGAAGCTCACGAGGCGATCGTCGACCGATCCGGGCCTCACCCCGGGCGGGCGATGTCGCTCCGGATAGCGGACGACGAGCGGCACGAGCAGACCGCTGTCGTAGAGCTCGCGCTTCGCGCGCGGCAGACCGTCCCCGTGGTCGGTGGTGAACACGACGATCGTGTGGTCCGCGAGGCCGTCGCGTTCGAGCCGGTCGAGGATCGCGCCGACCTGGAGATCGAGCACGGCCACGTCGTCGTAGTGGCGGGCGAGATCGGCCCGCATCGCGGGCGTGTCGGCGTAGTAGGGCGGCAGCGGGACGCTCGCGGGATCGGTCGGCGCGACGGAGGGAGCGCCGCGCAGCTCGAAGGCGCGCGCGAGCTGGAGGGCGAAGTGCATCGGCGACCGGGGCCGGGCGCCGAGCGGGCGGAAGACGCCGCTCTCGTGCGTGACGCCGAGGTTCACCATCCCGAAGAAGGTCCGATGCGCGGGCCAGTCCGTCGGCGCGACGCCGAGCCCGTTCGCGTCCCAGATCGTGAAGGGACCGCCGCCGAGCGGCGGGCTGAACTGATAGTCGGTCTTGGCGACGTTGTAGGTGTAGTGGCCGGCGGCGCGCAGCAGCTCGGGGAACGCCTTCGCCTCGGGCGGCGGGACGCTCCAGTACGCGCCGGCCGGGCGCGTCGTCGTCCGCATGTGCTGCGAGCCGGTGGCGATCGGGTGCAGACCGAGGAGGAGGCCGGCGCGACTCGGCGCGCAGACGCCCGCGACCGTGAAGGCGCGCGTGTAGCGCACGCCGTCGCGCGCGAGCGCGTCGATGCGCGGCGTCCGCGCGACCGGATCGCCGTAGGCGCCGAGTCGCGGGCCGAGGTCTTCGGCGACGATCAGCAGGACGTTGGGTGGCCGACGCTGCGCGCTCGGCTGCGCGCCGGCTCTCGCGGGCGCGGTCGGCGCAGCGAGGAACGCGATCGCGGCGAGGATCGCGGCCGCGCGCCGCGCCCTGCAGAGCGCGGCAGGCTCGTCGGCGGGGCGTCGCGCCAAGGGGAACCTCGCTGGTCGCACGAACGCGCCCGACGCTAGCATCGCGCCTCGCACGCCGAGCGGCCGCCGCTCGCGCGCGCGGGCGCGTAGCTCAGCTGGTCAGAGCACCTCGTTTACACCGAGGGGGTCCGCGGTTCGAATCCGTGCGCGCCCACCAACCGCACCGCGCTATCGCGCGTCGGCGGCTTCGTCGGATGCTTCGGAGGGAGCCTCGTCGGCCGACGCGCCGGGCCCACCGGCATCGTCGGCACGCTCGGTCGGAGCGTCGTCCGGAAGCAGGCGGCTGCGCACCTCTTCCGGGTCGAGCGGGAGGTGCAGGAAGGTCGATGCGCCGCCGCGCAGCGCCGCGCGGACGATGTCGTCCGTGGGCTCGGCGTCGGCCATCGCGAGAGGGCGGCCCGCGACGGCGCGGGATGCGCGAATCTGCTCGACGACGTCGAGGCCCGCGCAGCGTCCCTGGCGCCAGGCGACGACGAAGGCCGCTGCGCCGGTGTACACGGAGAAGTCGCGAGGGAGGTCGCCGGCCTCGACGTGGCGAACGCAGCGCCCGAGCGCGCGCTCGAGGCGCGCGAGCTCCGCGCGCACGGCCGAGGTCGGGGCCACGACGAGGACGCACGCGGCGCTGCGCAGCACGTCGGGCGCGGGGGCGGAGTCGGCGACGTAGAGATCGGCGCGCACGATGTCGGCGCCCTCGGGCGCGATCTCGATGCGCAGCCGTTCGGCCGGGCCGGCGATCCAGCGCTCGAGTGTCCGGCCGTCCCGGACGACGACGGCGGGGAGAGGCGCGCCGAGCTCCAGGGCCTCGCTCTCGACGAACGGGGTCGCCAGCGCCGCGACGCTGCGCCCGAGCCAACCGTCGACCTCGCGGAGGACGCGCTCGGAGAGCTCGCCTTCGCGCTGCGCGTCGATGCCCTCCGCGGTCGAGCCGCTCACCAGGCCGTGGAAGGCCTGGGCATCGGGAGCGCGGAGCACCAGGAGGAGCCCTGCGACGTCCCCCTTCGCGGGAGCGAACACGACGACGGCGGGGAAGTCGCCTTCGTCCTCCTCGCTCGCGTCGGTCTCGTCGACGTCGCCCCCGCCCGCGGCCTCGACCGCTTCGACACCCTCGCTCGAGAGCGCGACCGGGCCCGCGGCCACCGGCGCGACGAGTGCGCTCCACGCCTCGACGCAGGCGTCCGCGAACGCCTCCAGCGCCGAGCCGCCCTCGTCCGTGTCGTCGTCGCCGCTGCCCACGCCCGCCCCGATCGCTCCGCGCGCCCTTCGTCAACCGACCGCGCGCTTGCAAGATGGCGGCCACGCGAGCGCCGTGTCGTGGGGCGCGCCACGCGATCGCCGTCCGAAGCCGTCGTTCCTTCTGCAACGCGGACTAACAAGATGGAACGCGCGGAGCCGGCCTGCTCCGGCGTCGCCCGGAGCGCCGCTGCGGCATCGGCCGGATCGAGAATGCACTCGCGATGCCGATAGGTACGCGCGGAGGGGCGGGCCGTTCCCGGGCGCACGGAGTGCGCGCGGGAGCGCCCGTGCCGCGACGCGTTGCGAGGGGGCGTTCGTGGATCTGGCCACGCTGATCGGTCTTGTCGCGGGCTTCGGGCTGATCATCGGCTCGATCATGATGAGCGGCCCGCTCGGCGCCTACATCGACCTGCCGAGCGTCGCGATCGTCTTCGGCGGCACCTTCGCGGCGGCCTTCATCGCGGAGGCCCTCGGCCAGGTGCTCGGCGCGTTCAAGGTCGCGATGAACGCCTTCATCCACAAGGCGATCCCGCCCGAGGATCTCGTCCCCGTGATCCTGGAGCTCGGCAACAAGGCGCGGAAGGAAGGGATCGTCGCGCTCGAGGGAGCCGAGATCACCGATCCGTTCCTCGCGCGCGGCGTGCGACTCGGGGTGGACGGTCTGAGCCCGGACGTCATCGCGCTCACGCTCGAGAGCGAGCTCGAGGGCCTGAAGAAGCGACACGAGCGCGGGCAGAAGATCTTCAAGTTCATGGGCGCGACGGCGCCATCGATGGGGATGATCGGAACCCTGATCGGCCTCGTCGCGATGCTCGGATCGTTGAGCGATCCGTCGGCGATCGGCCCCGCGATGGCGGTCGCCCTCCTCACCACCCTCTACGGCGCCATCCTCGCCTTCCTCGTCTTCGTGCCACTCGCGGAGAAGCTCGAGAACCGCAGCTCCGAGGAGGCGATGCGGTCGCGTCTCGCCATCGTCGGCGTCCAGGCCATCCTGAACGGCGACAACACGCTCGTGACGCAGTCGAAGCTGATGGCCCACCTCGGTCCGAAGGAGCGCGCGAAGATCTCCAAGGACGACGCGTAGGCGCCATGGACGACGACCACAAGTGTCCCGACCCGGGAGCGCCCGCCTGGATGGCGACGTTCTCGGACATGATGAGCCTGCTGTTCGTGTTCTTCGTGCTCCTGCTCTCGTTCGCCACGATGGATGCGACGAAGTTCCGCGACGCGCTCGGCTCCGTGCAGGAGGCGCTCGGCGTCCAGTTCGAGCACCCGGGCGACGTGCAGGGCATGACGACCTCGGTCGTCGAGATGTCGCAGCGCGAGTCGACCTCCGAGCTCAGCCTGATCGAGATGGCGTCGCTGCGGAAGACGAGCGGCAAGACCGGCGACGGCAACGGCGAGGACATGGTCGCGCAGGCGCGACAGATGGTGAAGGGGCTGAAGCTCGGCAACATCGTCGAGGTCGTGTCGGGATCGCGCGGCGTGACGATCCGCGTGAAGGGCCAGGTGCTCTTCGAGCCCGGAACGACCGAGCTGCGCGCCGAGGCCTTCCCGCTCCTCGACGAGATCATCGCACTCACGCGCGCCTTCCCGTACCACCTGACCATCGAGGGACACACGGACGACACGCCCGTGAGCCCCGGCGCGCGTCTCACGAACTGGGAGATCTCGACGCGTCGCGCGATCGCGGCGCTGCGCTACTTCGAGGAGGTCGGGCACATCGAGCCCGCGCGGCTCGCCTGTGCGGGCTATGCGGGAACGCGTCCGATCGCGCCGAACGACTCGGCCGCGAACCGCGCCGCGAACCGCCGCGTCGAGTTCACGTTCACGCTGCCGATCGACTTCGAGGAGCCGCCGGTGCGCGCGAGCGCGGGCGACGCGGACACCGACGGGCTCGATCGGCTCCGCGAGCGCCGCGAGGGCGACGGCTAGTCGACTCCCGACACGGCGCGCCGCGCCGACGGCCGGCCTTTCCTGCACGCGAGCATCCGGTGTTCCACCGAGAGCCTCGGGCGTCCGCCCGCGCGTGCACTCCCGCATCCCCCGATCTGCAAGGCCCGCTTCCGTTCTGAACGGAACTTTTCATTCCGATTGCTAAAGCGAGATGGCGAGTTGCCGATTCGTGCGGTCGCAGCTTTCGATTCGCAATCGCACGGGGAAGGAAGTTCCCCCTGCGATGCAGAGCGAGCGGATCGATCGGCGGAACCGCAAGGGGGGTGCACGGTGGCTCAGCTGCTCTTGGTAGGGGCGAACGCGCGGACACGCGAGCTGTTCGGCCAGGCGGCGCGCGAGCGCGGCGACGACGTCGAGGTCGCGATGACGGGCGACGATGCGCTGCTGCGCTGCGAGCTCGCCGACTTCGACCTCGTGCTCTGCGAGGAAGCGCTGCTCGACATGGGCGCGCTCGACGTCGTCGACGAGCTCGGGCGTGCGGGCGCTGCGCGACCCGTCGTCGTGCTGAGCGACGACGGCGCGGCCGAGCGGGCCGTCGAGGCCATGCGTCTCGGCGCGCGCGACTACGTGCGACGCCCGCAGGAGGCAGTCGATGCGCGCGGACTGCTCGCGCGCATGCTCGCATCGGCGCCGTCGACGGCGGCCTCGGCACCCGCGCACGCGAGCGCGCCCCGCGAGCCGTTCGCGGGCATCATCGGGGACTCCGCGGCGATGCGGGAGCTGCAGCGCCTCGTTTCGACGGTGGCCGAGACGGACAGCACCGTTCTCGTCACGGGCGAGACGGGGACGGGAAAGGACCTCGTCGGTCGCGCGATCCACGCCGCCAGCCGCCGACGCGATCGCGCGTTCAGCGCCGTGAACGCGGCGGCGATTCCCGAGACGCTGCTCGAGAGCGAGCTGTTCGGTCACCGACGCGGCTCGTTCACCGGAGCGGTCGCGAACAAGAAGGGCCTCTTCGAGCAGGCGCACCGGGGGACCGTCTTCCTCGACGAGGTCGCCGAGATGCCGCTCATGATGCAGGCGAAGCTGCTCCGCTTCCTGCAGACGGGCGAGATCCAGCCCGTCGGCGCCGAGAGCACGCGCTACGTCGACGTGCGGCTCGTCGCGGCGACCAACAAGAACCTCGAGCGCGAGGTCGAGGTCGGGCGCTTCCGCGAAGACCTGTACTACCGCCTGGCCGTCATCCCCGTGCACATCCCGCCGCTGCGCGAGCGCCGCGAGGACATCGTGCGCCTCACGGACTACTTCCTCGAGAAGTACGCGCGCGCGGCCGGCAAGCCGGTGCGCGGTGTGAGCCCCGAGGCGCGACGCCTGCTCGATCGCCACGACTGGCCGGGCAACGTGCGCGAGCTCGAGAACGCGATCGAGCGGGGCGTCGCGCTGTGCCGCGGCCCCGAGATCACGCCGACCGAGCTGACGCTCGGCGTGCGCGCGGGGCGCCCCGTGTCCGCGATCGAGCCTCGCATCGCGAGCCTCGAGTGCGTCGAGCGCAACCACATCCTCCACACGCTCGAGCACGTGGGCTGGAACCGGAAGCGGGCCGCCGAGATCCTCGAGATCTCGACGACGACGCTGTGGCGCCGCCTCAAGGAGTTCGGCGTCGAAGGGCCGGTCGTCGACGGCCGGCGCGCCTAGCGAAGACGAGGAGCCGAGACATGGCGAACGCCGAGACCGAAGAGAACGTCGAGAGCGCGAAGAAGAAGGGCGGGCTCGTCCCGCTGCTGGCCGTGGGGCTCGTCTGCCTCGCGGCGGGTGGCGGAGGCGCCTGGTTCTTCCTCGGGTCCGGGGGCCCGGGCGGCGACGCGGCCGCCGAGGCGGGCGCCGATGCGACGGGCGAGGAGGCGGAGGCGGTGCCGCCCGCCGGGCCGCCGTCGCAGGAGCAGCAGTCCGCGGCGGAGAGCCTGCTCGCGCGGACCGTCGAGCTCGCGCCGTTCGTCGTGAACATCAACGACAACGGAGTCGCTCGCTACTTGAAGGTCAAGATCGAGCTCGAGTGCGCGCTCGAGGAGGACAAGGAGCAGGTCGAGGGCTACAAGGCGCGCATCCGCGACGCCGTGATCGTGCTGCTCAGCGCGAAGCGGCTCGGCGACCTCCAGCAGTTCGAGGGCAAGCTCCTCCTCAAGGACGAGATCAAGGATCGCATCAACGCGCTCTTCGGAGCGCCGCGCGTGAACGCGGTGCTGTTCACGGAGTTCGTCGTCCAGTGAGCGCCGAATCGCCGCACGTGCTCTCGCGCGACGAGCTCGCGGCCCTGCTGGACGCGCTTCGCGACCGGCAGCGCGGCGCGGCGCGCGCGAGCGTGTTCCGGCCGCTCCCCGCGCGCGAGCGCGACGAACGTCCGCGCTTCCCGCTCGTGCGGCGCGCGCTCGAGCAGTTCGCGGCCGCCTACGCGAAGCAGATGTCGAGCCGCTTCCAGCGGACGATCGGCTTCGAGCTGATCGGCTGGCAGAGCGTCGCAATGGGCGAATGGCTCGACGCGATGGAGCCCGACGACGCGGCGATCGCGTTCGACGACGAGCGGAGCGGCGGCCGCGGATACGTGCTGCTCAACCGGCCGCTCGCGTACGCCTGGCTGACGATGGCGTTCGGCGCGCGGCCGCACGCGCCCGTGACGATTCCCGAGCGACCGTACACGCGCATCGAGCGCAACTTCCTGCGGCGGCGCGCGGAGGAGATCCTGCGCGACCTCGCCAAGGAGATGCGCGACGTGCTCGTGCTCTCTCCGAAGGTCGGCCTGGTCGAGGGGCCATCGACGCTCGTGGATCGCCGCGCGGAGCGCATCTCGCTCGTGAGCTTCGACGTCGAGGGGCTGGCGGGGCCGAGCCGCCTGCGGATCGGGCTCCCGCCCGCGGCGGTCGAGTCGACGCGGCCGGAGCTCGCCGAGCACGCGGCCCCGCCGTCGCGGCGCGCCGACGTGAAGGACGTCCCGGTGCGCGTGCGCGCGGAGCTCGGGCGCAGCGAGCTCTCGCTCGGCCGCCTCGGCGCGCTCCGCGTGGGCGACTGGCTCCCGCTCGAAGGGCGGGCGGACGGCGCGGTCACGCTCCGCGTCGAGGGCACGGCGAAGTTCGCCGCCGTCGCGGGGCGTCGCGGCTCGCGGCTCGCGGCGCGCATCACGGATCGACTCGGTTAGGCGAGGCCACCGGAGAACACCATGTCGGAAGAACGGAAGACGGACGCGGGCACGGACACCGGAAGCTTCGGCTTCGTGATGGACGTTCCGCTGCGCGTGACGGTCGAGATCGGCGCCGCGCAGATGCTGCTGCAGGAGGTCCTGCAGCTCGACAAGGGTTCGGTCATCGAGCTCGACCGCGGCGCGGACGAGCCGGCGGACGTGCTCGTGAACGGCCGCCTCGTCGCGCGCGGCGAGGTGGCGATCGTCGACGACCGGCTCGGCATCCGGATCGTCGAGCTGCTCGAGAACGCCGCGGCGCGCAAGGCCTGAAGCGGCGTCCCGCAGCGACGCGCACGCGTCGCGGGGGAGGGGAGATGGTGGGGCAGACGCTCTCGGCACTGGCCGTCGTGCTCGGCGCACTCGTGGCGCTGCGCGTCGTGCTCGGCTGGCTGCGACCCGGCAGCGGGCGCGGCGGGCGCATGCGCGTCGTGGAGACGTGTGCGCTCGGCCAGCGACAGCGGCTCCACATCGTCGAGGTCGACGGCGAGTCGCTGCTCGTCGGCGCGAGCGAGGGCGAGCTGCGGCTGCTGCGGCGACTCGCGGGCGCGGCGCCCGCGAGCGACGACGCGGCGGCGCGCGCAAGCGCGGCCGAGGCGCACGCCGACGCGCGCGTTGCGTCCGTGACGCCGCTCGCGCGTCCGCTGCGCGCGTGGCTGCGCGCGGCGACCGGCGCGCTCGTCGTCGCGCTCGCCGTCGCGGCGCTCGCCGAGCCGGCCGCGGCGCAGGCCGCGAGCGAGGGGCCGCTGCTCGGCATCGACCTCGGCGGCGCGACCGCGCCCGGCCGCATCGCCACCACGCTCGAGATCCTCGCGCTCGTCACGCTCGTGTCGGTCGCGCCGTCGATCCTGCTCATGGGCACGTGCTTCACGCGCATCGTGATCGTGCTCTCGCTGCTGCGCCAGGCGATCGGCGTCAACCAGCTGCCCCCGAGCCAGGTGCTCGTCGGGCTGTCGCTCTTCCTCACCGCCTACGCGATGTCGCCCGTCGGGTCGGCCATCGAGAGCCGCGCGCTGACGCCCTACGTCGAGGGCCGCATCGAGGCCGCGGAAGCGCTCGTGCAGGCGCAGGAGCCCGTGCGCGACTTCATGCTCCGGCACACGCGCGAGGCCGACCTCGCGATGTTCGCGGAGCTCTCGGGCGGCGCGCCGATCGCGTCGCCCGACGAGGTGCCGCTGTCGACCCTCCTCCCGTCCTACATGATCAGCGAGCTCCGCACGGCGTTCGAGATCGGCTTCATGCTGTTCCTGCCCTTCCTCGTGATCGATCTCGTGATCGCGTCGATGCTGATCTCGATGGGCATGATCGTGCTGCCGCCCGTCGTCATCTCGTTCCCGTTCAAGATCATGCTCTTCGTCCTGCTCGACGGCTGGCACCTGCTCGTGCGCTCGCTGATGAGCGGGATCGTCTAGGGGGGCGCGATGTCGGTCGAGCACGTCGGACTCCTGCTGCAGGACACGGTGCAGACGACGCTCTGGGTGTCGTCGCCGATCCTCGTCGCCGCGGTCGTCGTCGGCCTCGTGATCTCGATCCTGCAGGCGGCGACGCAGGTGAACGAGCAGACGCTCACCTTCGTGCCGAAGATCGTGATCGTGCTCGCGCTGTTCACGGTGCTCTTCCCGTGGATCATGCAGAACGTGATCGAGCTGTCGCTGCGGATCTTCGCGGAGATCGCCGCGGTCGGAGGCGGCCCCGCATGACGGTGCTCGACCTCTGGAACGACCCCGCGGTGACCGTGCTCGCGACGATGCGCGGGCTCGCCCTGCTCGTCGCAGGCCCCGTCTTCGGGCACCCGGCGCTGCCGATGCGCGTGCGCGTCGCGTTCGCGATGGGGCTCGCGCTCGCGCTCGCGCCGCCGGGTCTCGAGGCGTTCCGGGGCATCGAGCCGGGGCTCGCGCTCGCGGAGATGGTCGCGGGCGAGCTGCTCGTCGGCCTCTGCATGGGCTTCGCCCTGAACCTCGTGTTCGCGGGCATCGCGCTGCTCGGCGAAGTGATCGCGCTGCAGGGCGGGCTCGGCGCGGCGACCGCGCTCGACCCGACGAGCAACGCGTCGTCGGCCGCGCTCTCGGGCCTGTTCCAGCTGGTCGCGCTGCTGATCTTCCTCGGCATCGACGGTCACCACGCGATGCTGCGCCTCGGGCGCGCCTCGTTCGACGCGATTCCGCTCGGCGCCGCGGGCCTCTCCTCGCTCGACTTCGCGGCGCTCTTCGGGCTCGGATCCTTCGTGTTCGAGCTCGCCGTGCGGCTCGCCGCGCCGATCACGGTCGCGATGTTCGCCGCCAACGTGGGCGTCGCGCTGCTCGGGCGCGCGCTCCCGCAGCTCAACCTGATGACGTTGCAGCTCCCCGCGCTCGTCGGCGTCGCCTTCCTGCTGCTCGGCCTCGGCGCGGGCGAGCTCTCGCACTGGATCGCAGGCGCGCTCTCGCAGTGGCCGGTGCGCGTGGGCGCGACGATGGGAATCGGAGGCTGAGATGGCCGAGGCCGACGGCGCGGAACGCACCGAGCCCGCGACGCAGAAGCGGCGCGACCAGGCGCGCAAGCGCGGAGAGGTCGCACAGAGTCGCGACCTGAGCGGCGCGATCCTGCTCGGCGCGGGCTTCCTGCTGATCGGCTCGGGCGCGGGCGAGGGCCTGCTCGCCGCCGTCGGCACGCTCGCGTCGGCCTCGTGGTCGGGCGCGTGGATCCGTCCCGGAAGCCTGCTCGACTATCACGCGGTGCTGCTCGAGGCGACGCGGAGCATCGGCCTCGCCGCGCTTCCGCTCGCGGGTGGCCTCCTGCTCGTGGGGGTGCTCGCGCCGCTCGTGCAGACGGGCCCGATGCTCGCGCCCGAGGCGCTCGAGATGCGCTGGAGCAAGCTCGACCCGCTGAGCGGCATGCGTCGCCTCGTCTCCGGCGACCGCCTGTTCGACCTCGCGAAGTCGCTCGTCAAGCTCGCCGTGATCGGCGCGATCGTGTGGCGCACGGTCGAGCCGAGCGTCGACGAGGTGCTCGCGATGGGGGCGGCGCCGCTCCCGACCGTGCTCGCCGCACACGTCGACCTCGGTCGCCGCATCACCGCCGCCGCGCTCGCGGCGCTCTTCGCGCTCGGCCTGATCGACTTCGCGTACACGCGCTGGCGGCACGAAGAGAAGCTCAAGATGACGCGCCAGGAAGTGCGCGACGAGATGCGCCAGAGCGAGGGGAGCCCCGAGACCCGCATGCGCGTGCGCGCCGCGCAGCGCGAGCTCTCGCAGGCGCGCATGCTCGCCGCGGTCGCCGACGCGAACGTGATCGTCCGCAACCCGACGCACTTCGCGGTGGCGCTCAAGTACGACCGCGGTCGCATGGCGGCGCCGGTCGTCGTCGCGAAGGGCCGCAACAAGGTGGCGCTGCGCATCATCGCGGCGGGCGAGCGCCACGGCGTTCCGATCGTCGAGAACCGACCGATCGCGCGCCTGCTGTACCAGACGGTCGAGCTCGGCCGCGAGATCCCGGAGAGCCTCTACGAGGTCGTGGCCGAGATCCTCGCCACCGTGATGCGCGCGGACCGCCGCTACGCCTCGCTCCTGCGGAGCCCGGCCGGAGGCGCCGCCCGATGACGCGCATGCGCTCCGAGATCGCGCTCGCCGCCGCGCTGCTGTGGATCCTCGCGCTGATGGTCGTGCCGCTTCCGGCGGTCGTCGTCGACCTGATGCTCGCCGTGTCGCTCACGATGGGCATCGTCACGCTGCTGCTCGCGCTCTACACCGAGCGGCCCCTCGACTTCTCGGTGTTCCCGTCGCTGCTGCTCATCCTCACGCTGATGCGGCTCGGGCTGAACGTCGCGAGCACGCGCCTCATCCTGCTGCGCGGGGCCGACGGCCCCGACGCGGCCGGTCACGTGATCCAGGCCTTCGGCACGTTCACGGTCGGCGGCAACCTGCTCGTCGGCGCCGTCATCTTCGCGATCTTCATCGTGATCAACTTCGTCGTGATCACGAAGGGCGCGGGCCGCATCGCGGAGGTCGTCGCGCGCTTCACCCTCGACTCGATGCCGGGCAAGCAGATGGCGATCGACGCCGACCTCAACCAGGGCGTGATCGACGACGTGCAGGCCGCGAAGCGCCGCCGCGACGTGCAGCGCGAGGCCGACTTCTACGGCGCGATGGACGGCGCCAGCAAGTTCGTGCGCGGCGACGCGATCGCGGGCTTCGTCATCCTGATCGTGAACATCGTGGGCGGACTCGCGATCGGCGTCGGTCAGGAGGGGATGGACTTCGCGGGCGCGCTCGAGACGTACGCGACGCTCACGATCGGCGACGGCCTCGTGACGCAGATTCCGGCGCTCGTGATCTCGACCGCGGCCGGCATCGTGGTCAGCCGCGCGGCCGCGGGCGAGTCGCTTCCCGAGCAGATCCAGGAGCAGCTGTTCCTGCAGCCGCGCGCGCTCGGCGTCGCGTCGGGCATCCTGGGCGTGCTCGCGCTCGTTCCCGGGCTCCCGACCGTGCCCTTCGCGGCGCTCGCGGGTGGCTGTCTGTGGCTCGCCCGCTCGGTGGGGCGTCGCCAGGAAGAGGCGGCCCGGGCGGAGGACGAGGCGCGACAGGCGCCGAAGCCGCCGGACGAGGAGGGCGACATCCGCCGCGCGCTCGAGCTCGACGACCTCGAGCTCGAGGTCGGCTACGGGCTCGTTCCGCTCGTCGATCCCGCGAAGGGCGGCGAGCTGCTGGGCCGCATCCGCGCGCTCCGCCGCAAGCTCGTCGAGGAGCTCGGCTTCGTCGTCCCGCTCGTGCACATCCGCGACAACCTCCGGCTCGAGCCGGGCGGCTACGCGATCGTGCTTCGCGGCGCGCGCATCGCCCACGGCCTCGCGCCGCCCGGCCACTCGCTGGCCTTCGGGCAGGACGGCTCGCTGCCGCCGTTCCCGGGCGTCGACGGCGTGGATCCGGCCTTCGGGCTTCCCGCGCGGTGGATCCACGACCGCGACCGCGAGCGCGCCACGCAGGCGGGCTTCGCCGTGGTCGACGCCTCGACCGCGATCGCCACGCACCTCGCCGAGGTCGTGCGCACGCACGCGCCCGAGCTGCTGACCCGCGCGCAGGTGCGCGAGCTCGTCGACCAGCTCGCCGTGCGGATGCCGAAGGTCGTGGACGAGCTCGTGCCCGGCGTCGTGTCGCTGACGGCGCTGCACCGCACGCTGCGCTCGCTGCTCGCCGACCGCATCTCGATCCGCGATCTCGCGACCATCCTCGAGACGCTCGCCGAGTACGTGGAGAAGATCCACGACCCGGATCTGCTCACGGACCTCGTGCGCGAGCGGCTCGCGCGCACCGTGACGCGCGCGCATCTCTCCGACGACAACACGCTCGACGTGATCACGCTCGCGCCCGACCTCGAGGAGCGGCTGCGCAGCGGCGTCAAGCGGACCGAGGGGGGCTCCGTCCTGTCCGTCGACCCCGACACGCTGCAGCGGCTCGTGAAGGAGTTCGAGAGCGTGGTCGCGCGAGCGCGCGGAGAGCGCGGCGGCGCGCTGCCCGTCGTGCTGAGCTCGCAGGCGATCCGCGCGCCGCTGCGCCAGCTGCTCGCGCGTCTCGACCCGCGGCTCGTCGTGATCGCGCACAACGAGCTGCCGCCGGACGTGCGCGTCGTCGGCCACGGCGTCGTGGGGGTGGCCCGTGCACATTAAGCGCTTCGAAGGACGCACGGTCGACGAGGCGCTCGCGCGCGTGCGCGCGGAGTTCGGGCCGGACGCGCTCATCCTGTCCACGCAGCACAAGCGCCGCGACGAGGGCGTCTTCGGCTGGCTCGGGCGCGCGTCGGTCGAGGTGACCGCCGCCGTCGATCGCGAGCACCGCAAGCCCGAAGCGCATGCGGCGCGGGCGGTGGCGCCGGCCGCGCGCACGGGCGCCGCCGCGGGCGGTGCGCACGACTCGTGGCGCGCGCTCTCGGTGACGCGCGCGCTCGTCGACCCGCTCGAGCGCGAGGTGCGCGACCTGCGCCGGAGCGTCGATCGGATGTCGCGCCTCGCCGCGAGCGAGGACGAGCTGCGACGCGGCATCGCGGACGTGCGGCGCGTGCTCGAGGCGCGCGGCGCCGGTGGCGCGCGCGCAGGCGCGGCGCGCACGCCGACCGAACGCATCGCCGCCGACCTCGAGTCGCGCGGCCTCGACGCCGTGCATGCGCTGCGCATCGCCGCCGACGTCGAGCTCGAACGCCGCGAGGGAGAGAGCGACCTGCGCTGTGCGAGGCGACTCCTGCTGCGCGAGCTCGACGCGAAGCTCGTGCCGGCGCGACCGGCCGCGCGCGGCGCGGCCGCGCTCTTCGTCGGGCCGCCCGGGAGCGGGAAGACGACGAGCCTCGCGAAGCTCGCCGGGCAGGAGATCGAGACCGAGACGCCGAGCGTCGTGCTCTCGCTCGACGCGTGGCGGGAGGGCGGCGACGCGGCGCTGCGGCGGCTCGCGCGCGAGCACGAGCTCGCGTTCGAGTCCGTGCTGTCGCCGGCCGACCTCGCGCGACGCGTCGCCGATCTCGGCGAGCGGCGCGCGCTCGTCGACACGCCGGGCCGCGGTCGCGGCGATGCCGGCGCGATGCCCGAGCTCGTCGCGTGTCGCGAGGCGCTCGGCAAGCGGGCGTGGGTGGTGCTCGTCGTCTCGGCGACCACGAAGGCCGCCGACCTGCGCGCGCAGGTCGCGCGGTTCGCGGAGCTGCGCCCGCGCGCGCTCGTCGTGACGGGGATCGACGAGACCGACGACCTCGCGAACGTCCTCAACGTCGTGCTCGACGACGCGACGCCGCCGCTCGCGTGGGTGGGCACGGGCCAGCGCGTTCCCGAGGATCTCGAGATCCCGACGCCCGAGTGGCTCATGGGCGCGCTCGCGACGCGCGCGCGGGCCCGGTCGTGAGCGCGGCGGAGCGCTTCGACGCGCGCGGCGCGGGCGTCGCGCTGCCGAACGGGCTCGCGGTGCTGAGCGGGAAGGGCGGCGTCGGGAAGACGAACCTCGTCGCGAACCTCGCGGTCGCCGCGGGTGCGCTCGGCGGTCGCGTGCTCGTCGTCGACGGCGACCTCGGGCTCGCGAACGTCGACGTGCTGCTCGGGCTGACGCCGCATCTCGATCTCGAGCGCCTCGAGGGGAGGCCGCTCGCGGACGCGATCGTCGAAGGGCCGCGCGGCATCCACGTGCTCCCGGCGAGCTCCGGGAGTGCGCGACTCGCGGCGCTCGGCCCGCGCGACCATGCGCGCCTGGTGGAGGCGCTGTCCGCGCTCGCGCCGCGCTACGACCTCGCGCTCGTCGACTGCGGGCCCGGCATCGGTGCGACGGCACTCGGCTTCGCGACGGCGTGCGCGCGCGCGTGGGTCGTGACGAACGCGGAGCCGACGAGCCTGGCGGACGCCTACGCGACCGTGAAGGTGCTCGCGCAGGCGCGGCCCGCGCCGCGCACGGAGCTCCTCGTCAACGACGCGGCGAGCGACCGCGAGGCGCGCGAGACGCACGCGCAGCTCGAGCGGATGGCGCTGCGCTTCCTGGGCGTCGAGCTCGGCTTCGCGGGCGCCGTCCCCCGCGATGCGCGGCTCGCCGAGGCGGTCGCGCGGCAGCGCGCGGTCGTCGAGCTGCATCCGTCCGCGCCGTCGTCGCGGCGGCTGATCGATCGCGCGCACGCGCTGCTCGTCGCTGCGCGCGCGCCCGCGCGGGCCGCGGCCGCGCCACCGCCGCCGCCTGCCTGACGTCGAGCGGGCGGGCAGGGTGCCGCGCCGGCGTGCCGGTCGCGGCGAGGAGGTGTCATGAGCTTCACCTCGGAGATCCGCCCTCCCGATCGTCCGCTGCGCCCCGGACAGGCGCCGCGCGAACGCGCGGGGCGTCGCCCGCGCAAGCGCCGCTCGAGCGACGAAGAGGGCGCGCCCCGCGACGACGTCCGCGACGCGCCCGCCGAGCGCGTGCCGGAAGGCGGCGCGCCCGACGCCGTCGATCGCGACGGCGATCCCGCCCCGGCGCCGGACGACGGCGCGGCCGACGACGAGCGCGGCCACCGCATCGACATCCGCATCTAGGGCCGCGCGCGTTTCGTTCTGCAAGGGCGCGAACGCGCAGGCTGGAAGGATCGGGACATCGCGCGCGCGAAGGGCGTCGCGAGCGCGCGCGTCGGCGCGGGCGCGACCCGGATCTTCCCTCCGTGCTTGGCACATGCGTTGCACAAGGGAAGCGCCGCGAGATCGCGTCGCGCTCGGTGCACGCGCCGCGGGAGGGGGAGCGATGGCGGATGATCTGTACGTCGCGGTCGCGGGCGCCGTCGGTCGGCTCCAGCAGCTCGACCAGACGGCGAACAACCTCGCGAACGCCGACACGATCGGCTTCAAGCGGCTGCGGTCGGCCTTCAGCGCGGCGCTCGAGGCCGCGGCTCGCGACCTCGAGGGCGAGCGCATCGCGGGCGCCGGCGCGTCCGTGTTCGCCGTCGACGGAGCGCCCGCGATCGACCTGCGACCCGGCCCGGTCGACGCGACGGGACGCGGGCTCGACGCGGCGATCGACGGGCCCGGCTACTTCGTGCTGCAGGCGCCCGACGGCCCGCTCTACACGCGCGCGGGCCACTTCATCGTCGGGACCGACGGCAACCTCGCCTCGCCCGACGGGCTTCCCGTGCAGGGCGACGGCGGCCCGATCGCAGTCGGCGCGCGCGAGGTGACGATCGCGGCGAACGGTGCGGTCGTCGACACGGCGGGCGAGACGATCGGGCGGCTGCGCCTCGTCGACTTCGCCGACCCGGGCGCGCTGCGCGCGGACGGCGGCAACCGGCTGCGCGCCGACGGCGCGGCGCCGACCGACGTCGAGGCCGCGCGGCTCGTGCCCGCCTCCGTCGAGAGATCCAACGTCGAGCCCGTCGAGGAGATGGCGGGCCTGGTCGAGCTGCAACGCCACTTCGAGATCGTGATGCGTGCGCTCCAATCGGACGACCAGCTGCGCGAGCGGCTGCTGCAAGAGGTGTCGGCATGAGGGCTCTGTTCACGGCGGCGACGGGCATGAACGCGCAGCAGGCGCGCATGGACGCGATCGCCAACAACCTCGCGAACGTCAACACGACCGGCTTCAAGCGGGCGAACGCCGAGTTCCAGGATCTCTTCTACGAGACGCTCGCGGCGCCGGGGGCGCCGACCGGCGACGGCTCCGCGCTTCCGGGCGGCGTGCAGATCGGCCACGGCGTGAAGCTCGCCTCGGTCGTGCGCGACTTCGCGCACGGCGAGCGCGTGCGCACCGATCGGCCGCTCGACCTCGCGATCGAGGGCGACGGCTTCCTGCAGGTCCAGAAGCCGGGCGGCGAGACGCTCTACACGGTGGCGGGCGCGCTGCAGCTCGACCGCGACGGCAACATCGTCACGCAGGAGGGCTATCCGATCCTCCCTTCGATCACCGTCCCGCCCGACGCGCAGGATCTCACGATCGCGCGCGACGGCACGGTGTCCGTCACGCAGCCCGGTGCGGCGACGGCGACGGCGATCGGGCAGATCCAGCTCGCTCGCTTCGTGAACCCGTCGGGACTCCGCGCGCTCGGCAGCAACCTCTACGCCCCGACCGAGGCGTCGGGCGACCCCGAGACCGGCACGCCCGACGCCGACGGCTTCGGCAGCATCGCGCAGGGCTTCCTCGAGGCGTCGAACGTGAACGTCGCGGAGGAGCTCGTGAAGATGATCCTCGCGCAGCGGGGCTTCGAGATGAACTCCCGCGTCATCCAGGCCGGCGACGAGATGATGCAGACCGTCGGGGCGATGAGCCGATGACGGCGGCACTCCGGGCGGGCCGCATGCTGCTCTGGCTGGCGGCGTGGGTCGTCGTGCTCGCCGCCGGCGTCGCGCCGCACGCGCGCGGCGCGGAGGCGCGACCGGCCGCCGTCGAGGCGACGGCGTTCGGGCCGACGCTCGCGCCGGGCGCGCTCGCGAAGCACATCGACGCGTTCGTGCGCGCGCGCGCGAGCGCAGCCGTCGAGGCGGTCGAGATTCCTGCGCTCGACGACTTCGGCACCGCGAGTGCGTCGGGTGCGCCGCTCGTCGTGGCGCTGCGCACGACGGCGCCGTTCCCGCTGCGGGGCTGGATCCCGATCACCGTCGCGATCTCGGACGACACGGGGGAGCTGCAGCGCGGCGTCGTCACCGCGCGCGTCCGCGAGCGGCGGACGCTGCTCGTCGCGGCGCGCAAGCTGCCGCGCGGCGCGCTCGTGACGGCGGCCGACGTGCGGGAGGTGCCGGCGGACACCGCCGCGCCGGGCGTCGGAACCGGCGACGTCGTCGACGCGAGCGCGCTCGTCGGGCTGCGCACCGTGCGCGCCGTGCGCGCCGGTGCCGCATGGCGCAGCGAGTGGGTGGAGCGCGCGCCGGCCGTGCGGCGCGGCGAGCCCGTGCGCGTCGTCTTCGCGAGTGGCGCGCTGCGCCTCGAGCTGCTCGGAAAGGCGCGCGAGGACGGCCACCCGGGCGATCGCATCCGCGTGCTCAACCCGCGCTCGCGCAGCGAGCTCGTCGGCCTCGTGGGCCCGGACGGAGTGGTTCATGTCGGCTCCTGAACGCCGCCATCGGAGACGCCGCGCGCCCGCGCCGGTCGCACCGGTCGCATCGGTCGCGCTCCTCGCGATCGCCGCGCTCGGCAGCGCGGGCTGCGTCGAGATCTCGCTGCGCGAGGCCGGCGAGGACTTCGACTACACGCCGCCGCCGCCGCCCGTCGCCGCGGCTCCGCGGACCGAGGGCGCGATCTGGGGCGGTCAGTCGGCGAGCGGCTCGTTCCTGTTCTTCGATCAGAAGGCGCGCGGCGTCGGCGACCTCGTCACCGTGCGCGTCGTCGAGAACGTCAAGGCCGAGGAGACCGGCAAGACCGAGCTCGACAAGACGTCGACGCTCGGCGCGGCGCTCACCTCGGACGTCGGCCTGCAGCAGCTCGTGCAGAAGCCGCTCGAGCTCGCGCTCAAGCTCGTGGGCATCGGGAGCCCGGGCGTGAACGTGCCGTCGGGCACGGAGCTCAACGTCCTCGAATCCGCGAACAACGACACGTTCGCGGGCGAGGGCACGACGAGCCGCGAGGGCTCGTTCGACGCGATCGTGACCTGTCGCGTCGTCGCCGTGCTGCCCGGTCCCGTGTTCCACATCCGCGGGCGGCGCGCCGTCGTGGTGAACCACGAGCGCCGCTACCTGACGGTCGAGGGACTGGTGCGCCAGCTCGACATCGGCATCGACAACGCGGTCGCGTCGACCGCACTCGCCGAAGCGCGCATCACGCTCGACGGTCTCGGCGTGATCGACGACAAGCAGCGGCCGGGATGGCTCGCGAGGGCGTTCGCATGGCTCTATCCGCTCTGACGCGCGCGCGCCGCGGGCGCGCGGGCTTCGCCGCGGCGTTCACGTCGCTCTCCGTGCTGCTCGTCGCGCTCGTCGTCGCGGGCGCGGCGCAGGCCGTCCGGCTCAAGGACCTCGCGTCCGTACAGGGCGTCCGCGCGAACCAGGTGATCGGCTACGGCCTCGTCGTCGGTCTCAAGGGAACCGGCGACAAGAACGGCGCCGCGTTCACGACGCGCTCGCTCGCGAGCATGCTCACCAAGATGGGGATCGCGGTCGGACCCGACGCGATCCAGGTCAAGAACGTCGCGGCCGTGATGGTCACGGCGAGCCTTCCTCCCTTCGCGCGCGCGGGCACGACGATCGACGCCACCGTCTCGTCGGTGGGCGATGCGAGCAGCATCGAGGGCGGCACGCTGCTCGTGACACCGCTCTACGGCACCGACGGCGCGGTCTACGCGCTCGCCCAGGGCTCGGTCTCCGTCGGCGGCTTCGCGGCCGGGGGGGACGGCGGGAGCAGCGTGCAGAAGAACCATCCGACGGTCGGGCGCCTGCTCAGCGGCGCGACCGTCGAGCGCGAGCTCGGCTACGCGATCCAGGACAAGTCGAGCTTCGACTTCGCACTGGACGCGCCCGACTTCACGACGGCGCGGCGCGCGGCCGACGCGATCAACCGCCAGCTCGGTGCCGAGCTCGCGCGGGCGGTCGACGCCGGAACGCTGCGGGTCGCCGTGCCGGAGGCGTCGAAGGGCGACGTCGTCGCGTTCGTGGCCCGCGTCGAGCGCGTCGAGGTCGAGCCGGACCGCATCGCGCGCGTCGTCGTGAACGAGCGCACCGGAACGGTCGTGATGGGCGCCGACGTGCGCATCGCGAAGGTGGCGGTGTCGCACGGCAACCTGTCCGTGAGCATCGCCGTCAGCAACGAGGTGTCGCAGCCCGCGCCGTTCTCCGAGGGGGACACGACGCCGGTGACGAACACGGACGTCAGCACGACGGAGGAGCCCGGGCACCTCGTCGTCGTCCAGGGCGGCGTCACGATCGAGGAGCTCGTGCAGGGCCTCAACGCGGTCGGCGTCACGGCGCGCGACCTGATCGTGATCCTCCAGTCCATCAAGGCGGCGGGCGCCCTGTCCGCCACGTTGGAGATCCTGTGATGCCGATCGATGCGCTCACCGCGCGCGCGCTCGTCGAGCCGCGCGCCGTCGACGCGGCGCGCGCGGGAGCGACAGGAGCGCCGGCTCCGCGCGGCGCGCTCGCGAACGCGGCGCGCGACTTCGAGGCGCTGCTCCTCGAGCAGGCCTTCGCGGCGGCGAGTCGGCCGATCGTCGAGGGCGTGCCGCTGACGGGCAGCAGCGCCGAGCGGATGTACCGCGAGATGTTCGTCGCGGAGGTCGCGGCGCGCGCGGCGGATTCCGGCGGGCTCGGGCTCGCGGACGCGATCGCGCCGCCGGAGGGCGCGAAGTGAGTGCACCGCTCGCAGAGAGGGACGGCGACGAATCGCCCGCCCTGCGCCTCGCCGCGCTGCTCGACGCGCAGGAGCGCCTGCTGCTCGAGATGCGCGACTGCCTGCACGCCGAGCGCGATGCCATGCAGAGGCTCGACGCGGACGCGCTCGAGGAGGCCGCGCACGCGAAGGCGGGCATCGCCGCCGAGCTGCGCGTCGTCGAGGACGCGCGCATCGCGGTGGCGCGCGAGCTCGCCGCGGCGCTCGGGCTCGCGGACCCTGCGGCGACGCTCGCGGAGCTCGGTGCGCGGCTCGGCTCGGGCGGCGGTGGCCTGCTCGCCGCCCGCGACCGCCTGCGCGCCCTCGTCGCGGCGAATGCCGAGCTGCTCGAGGCGAACTCGACCTTCGCGAGCCGCTCGCTCGACGAGGTGCGCACGACGCTCGCCTGGATCTCCGGCCTGCAGCCGAGCGCACCGACGTACGAGCGCAGCGGACGCGCGCTGCGAGAGCGGCCGTCGGGCGGGCTGCTCGACCGGCGCGCCTGAGGACCCGCCATGGGACTGATCGACGCCCTCGACATCGCGCTCCGCGGCATGGCCGTGGAGCAGAACGCGATCCGCACGTCGAGCCACAACATCGCGAACGTCGACACGCCCGGCTATTCGCGCCAGCGCGTGGTGCGCGCGGCCGGCGACCCGTTCCACCACGACGCGGGCGCGCTCGGCACGGGCGTCGAGCAGAAGACGATCGTCCGGGCGAACGACGCGGTCATCGACCGGCAGATCCTGAGCGAGCGGTCGGCGCTCGGCAGTGCGAACGCGCAGCTCAGCGCGCTCCAGCAGGTGGAGGAGGTGCTGAACGAGCAGGAGGGAGCGGGCATCGGCTCCGCGCTCGACGCCCTCTACGGCGCCTTCGCCGACCTCGCGGGCAACCCGTCGGGCTCGACCGAGCGACAGGCGGTCGTGCAGGCCGCGCAGGCGGCCGTCGACCGCATCGCGAGTGCCGATCGCCAGCTCCGCGACCTCCAGCGCAGCAGCAATGCCGCCATCGAGTCGACGCTCGACGAGATCAACGAGATCGCGGGCCGCATCGCCGAGCTCAACGTGCGCATCGCGCATGCGGAGGTCTCGGCGCCGGCGAACGACCTCCGCGACCAGCGCGACGAGCTGATGCGCGATCTCGCCGACCGCGTCGACATCCACACCGTCGAGGAGACCGACGGCAAGGTCTTCGTGTACGTGAACGGCGGCCTCGCGCTCGTGCAGGGCGAGCTCGCGAACCGCCTCGAGGCCGCGCCCGACGCGACGAACCCGTTCGACTCCTCGTTCTCGGCCGTCGTGTTCAACGGCGCGGGGAACCGCATCGACGTGACGCGCACGATCGCCGGCGGCCGGATCGGGGGCCTCCTCGGGACGCGCGACGGCGTCGCGGCCAGCGCGATCCGCGATCTCGACACGGTCGCGTACAACCTCGGCGCCCAGGTCAACCAGATCCACAACGCGGGCGTCGGGCTCGATGGATCGACGGGCGACTTCTTCACCCCGCTCGCCATGGTCGAGGACGCGGCGCGCGACCTGCGCGTCGACGCGCGCGTCGCGACGAACCTCGATGCGATCGCGGCCGGCCAGTCGACCGCGCCCGGCGACAACCGCAACGCCCTCGACCTCGCCGCGCTGCGCGACTCGACGGCGCCACTCTTCGCGGTCGGCGACCCGCCCGGCCCGGCGACCGGGCCGTCGCGCAGCCTGATCGACCACGTCGGCGCCATCGGGGCGGACTACGGGCAGCAGGCCGCGTCCATGGAGTCGGCCAAGACGCAGCGCGAGCGCGTGCTCGAGACGGTCGAGAACCGTCGCGACGAGCTGGTCGGCGTGTCGCTCGACGAGGAGATGGCGAACCTGATCAAGCTCGAGGCCGCGTTCCAGGCGAACGCGCGAATGGTCGATTCGGTGCGGCGGCTGTTCGAGAGCCTGCTCGACATCGTCTGACGCGGGCGGGAGGAGCGCGCGGGACATGGGATCGCGGATCACGGACGGCATGGTGCAGAGGACGGCGCTCGCCGACGTCATGCGCGCGCGCCTGCGGCTCGCGCGTGTGCAGGAGCAGGCGGCGAGCGGGCTGCGCATCAACCGTCCGTCCGACGACGCCGTCGGCTACCGCATGGCCGGAACGGTGCGCAGCGCGCTCCGGGGCGGCGAGCAGCTGCTCCGCAATCACGGACGCGCGGAGACGCGCATCGCGCGCGCGGACGCGGCGCTGTCGGAGACGCTCGGCGTGCTGCAGCGCGCGCGCGAGCTGGCGCTGCAGGGCGCGAACGGTGCCCCGTCGCAGAACGCGGAGACCCGGCGGATCCTGGCCGAGGAGGTGGCCGGCCTGCACGCGGACCTGCTGTCGCAGGCGAACGCGTCGAACGCCGGCGAGCACGTGTTCGCGGGGCACGCGAACGACGTGGCGCCGTTCGTCGCGAGCGGCGGCTTCGCGAACGGGAGCCCCGCGCCGACGGTGGCGTTCGTCGGCGACTCGAACGAGATCGAGATCGAGATCGACTCCGGAACGCGCGTCGCGACGTCGCTCGACGGGCGGCGGGTGTTCCAGGGGGACGCGAACGGCGACGGGCTCGTCGACGGCGGGCGCGTCGACCTGTTCGACACGCTCGCGGGGCTGTGGACGGCGCTCGACACCAACGACGGCGCCGCGACGGCGGCCGAGCTCGACCGGATCGACACGGCGATGGCGCAGATCCACGCGGAGCGCACGCGGCTCGCCGGAAGCTCGCAGCGCATCGAAGGCGCGCGCGACGGCGTTCGCGACCGCGCGGTCGCGCTCCAGAGCCAGCTCTCGCAGCTGCAGGACGCCGACACGGTCGAGGTCTTCTCGGAGCTCGTGTCCCGCGAGACGGCGCTGCAGGCGTCGCTGCAGGCCGCGGCGCGCGTGATCCAGCCCTCGCTGCTGGACTTCCTCGGGTAGCCGCCGTGCTCGTCCTGACGCGCAGGCCCGGAGAGACCCTCGTGATCGGCGCGGACGTCCGCATCAAGGTGATGTCGACCTCGGGCGGAGCCGTGAAGCTCGCGATCGATGCTCCGCGGCACGTGCCCGTGCACCGCGAGGAGATCTTCGAGCGCATCGCGGCGGCGAACCTCGAAGCGGCGGGATACGCGCCCGCGCACGACGCGGGCGAAGTGCGGACGTCGGGTGGTACCGAGGCGAACCCCGGGGAGGAGTGGACGTGAGCAAGCAGCGGGTCGAGCACGAGCGCGTGGGCGCGATCGAGTACGACGACGCCGAGGTGTTGCACTTCCCGGGGATCCCGGGGTTTCCCGCCGCGCACCGCTTCGTCGTGCGCGCGCACGCGCGCGGCGAGCGCATCGCCTGGCTCGTCTGTCTCGACGTGCCGTCGCTCGCGCTCGCCATCGCGTCGCCCTGGGACTTCGTTCCCGACTACGCTCCCGCCTTCGGCGCCGAGGCGCTGACGGCGGTGGGCGCGACGTCGCTCGACGACGTCGAGATCGTGGCCGTGGCGATCGTGGATGCGAGCGGGCTCGCGCTCAACCTCGCGGCCCCAGTCCTGATCCACCGCGCGCGCGGACGCGGGGTGCAGTGGATCCTCGAGGACGGCGCGTTCCCGCTGCGCGCGCGCGTCGGGCCCGCGCCGGCTCGCGCGTCCGCGAGCGCCGATGCGCAGCCGGAAGGGCAGCCGGAAGCGCAGCCGGAAGCGCAGACGGGCGCACGCAGCGCGAGCGCGCCTCGCCGCGCGCGTCAGATCGAGTCGAATCCCCAGACGTAGAGCGGCAGCGGGAGCGCGGCGGCGAGGGCCGCACGCTCGGCATCGGTCGCCGCGATCGGCGGCGCGGGGGCGAGGCCTCCGAGCACGAGCCGGAGGAAGGCCGGCGCGTCGAGCGAGGTGGTGCCGGCGCGCGAGTGGAGGCGCACGTGCGCATCCCGCGTGTCGACGCGCAGCGCGCGAAGCGCGGGATGCGCGTGCGCGGCCGCCTCCCAGAGCCGCTCCGCATCGATCAGCCGCGCCAGCGCGAGCGCGCGAGGCACGGTCGTCGTGCCGGCTCCGCGCAGGCGTGCGACGACCCCGTCGGGCGCGGATGCCGGCTGCTCGCCCGGCGGCGAGAGCAGGCCGATCGCGGCGCGGGTGCGCGCGAGGGCATCGAGGCAGGCGAGCACGCCGTCCGGAGCGCCGGCCCAGTCGTGCACGACGTCGTGGAAGTCGTCGCCCCGGCCGCAGGCGGCGAAGGCGGTGGGCGCGCCGTCGGGTGCGAAGGCCGCGACCAGCTCGCAGCCGTCCGCGGCGGCCATGCGCGCGAGCGCGAACGACGGGCGTTCGATGCGCGCTGCGCGCCGGCGAGCGAGCGCCTCGAGCGCGGGGAGGTGGACGGAGGACGGGGCTCCGACGCGCGCGGCCCGTGGCGCGCGCACCGCGCGCGCGATGGCCGCGGCGTCGCACACGTCGAGCCAGTCGCGCCCGACCGGCGAGAACCCGAGCGGCGCGTAGAAGTCGTCGAGGTCGCTCCAGAGGAGCACGGCGCAGGCGCCGTCGCCGCGCAGGAACGAGACCGCATCCTCGATGCACGCGCGCGCGAGACCGCGTCCGCGGTGCGCGGGGTCGGCGTACACGCTCCCGATCAGGCCGAGCGGAAGGCGCGCATGGCCCGCGACGGCGCGCACGGGCATCGCGAGCGCGTGCGCGGCGGGCTGCTCGCCGATCCACGCGACGCGGTGCCGCTCGGGCGCGCGCGGGTCGAACGCGAGCGGCGACTCGCGTTCGAGCGCCCCTGGCCGACCGGGGCGCAGGCCGTCGCCGAGCCAGGCGATCACGCGATCGCGCGACCCCGGGGCCGCGGGTCCGACCGACGCGCCCGTGCGGGCCGAGGCCGGGTCGGGCGCGTGCGGGGCTCTCGAGACGGAGTTCATCGCCGCCGTGGAGAGCAAGGGGCATGCCGGCTCGCGTCCGGCTGTGCGCGCCGGCGCCGCGCGCGCGTTTCGACCTGCACGGCGCGTTTCGATCCGCACGTCCGGCGATCGCCGGATCGTTGCTAGGCGGCTGCGTGCGCGTGCGTGCGCAGCTCGCGTGCGGTGCGCGGGCAGGTCGGCGTTCACAGGCCCGCTCCGCGAGCGCTCCCGCGCCGCCCGGCGATCGGTGGACGAGCCGCGTCGAGGTCGCGCCGCCCGGCCGTGGCACTCGCGTTGCACCTCCCGGCCCCGCGGCGGATCGCAGTGATCCGGCGTTGAGTTCGTTCCCGTAGGAGTCGATAGGTCCGCCGCCACCGTACGGAGGCCGGAGGGCTGCATCGACACGACCCCCCCAAGGATCGGGGCGGTTCGAGCCACAAGGAGGCAACCCTTCCATGGGTCTTCGAGTCAATACCAACGTTGCGTCGGTCAATGCCCAGCGCAACCTCGTGAACACGACGGACCGGCTGCAGCGCTCGCTCGAGCGCCTGTCGTCGGGCCTTCGCATCACGCGCGCGAGTGACGACGCGGCGGGTCTCGCCATCTCGGAAGGCTTCCGCGCCGAGATCCGCAGCTTCGTCCAGGCCCAGCGCAACGCGAACGACGCGATCTCGCTCCTGCAGATCGCCGAAGGCGCACTGAACGAGTCGTCGTCGATCCTGATCCGCCTGCGCGAGCTGGCGATCCAGTCGTCGAACGGCACGCTCGGCTCGTCCGAGCGGACGACGCTGAACAACGAGTTCACGGCGCTCCGCGACGAGCTCTCGCGCATCGCGAACGTGACGGAGTTCAACGGCACGGCCGTGCTGAACTCGGCGTCGGTGACCGTGACGTTCCAGGTCGGCATCAACAACACGAGCAACGACCGCATCACGGTGACGGGCGTGAACGCGACGGCGACGGGTCTCTCGATCCAGACCCAGGGCATCACGACGTCCGCGGCCGCGAACGCGGCGATCTCGGCGATCAGCACGGCGATCGACTCGCTCGCCTCGCTGCGCGCCCAGTTCGGTACGGCCCAGAACCGCCTCGAGTCGACCATCCGGTCGATCGCGGTGTCGATCGAGAACACGTCGGCGGCCGAGTCGCGGATCCGCGACGTCGACGTGGCGTCGGAGACGGCGGAGCTCACGAGGAACCAGGTCCTCCAGCAGGCGGGCATCGCCGTGCTGGCGCAGGCCAACGTGTCCTCGCAGAGCGCGCTCAACCTCCTGCGCTAGTCCGGAGTCCGAAGGCCGGGCGGTCGCGGTCGATCCGCGGCCGCCCGGCCACCTCCCGCGCCGGGAAGGCCGGCGAGGCGTAGCGGGGCAGAGGGGGAGCCGTGAGCACGTCGGGCATCTCGTCGCGCTTCACGATCGGCGGGCTCGCGACGGGCATCGACACGAGCGCGCTCCTCGAAGGCCTGCTCGCCGTCGAGCGCATCCCGCTCAACCGCCTCGAATCGCAGCGATCCGCCATCCAGACCGAGCGCGGCCTGGTGCAGGATCTCAACAAGATCGTCCTCGACATCCGGAACGCGGCGCTCGCGCTCGACAACCAGAACACCACGCTGACGGGCCCGGCGACCGCCGAGGAGTTCCTCTCGTACGCGGCCTCCTCGAGCGCGGAGGACTTCGTGTCGGCGAGCGTGTCGGGCGATGCCGCGCCCGGCGAGTACACGGTGCGCGTGAACACGCTGGCGAGCGTGGGCCGCGAGATCTCGAACGCCTTCGCGGACACGACGACGCCGTTCGGCACCGCGGGCGACACGTTCTCGATCGACTTCGGAGGCGACGCCCCGATCGACGTCGCGATCGGAGCGGGAGGCCTCGCTCTCGCGGACCTCGTGAGTGCGATCAACACGAGCCCCGAGAACGACGGCAGCGTCCAGGCGAGCCTCCTCTTCGACGGCGCGAGCTACCGACTCATCGTCGCCGGGACGCGGACCGGCGCGGCGAACGACATCGCGATCACGACCTCGCTCACGGCGGGGGCCAACCCGTTCCTGGACGCGACCCTCTCGACGAACGCGACCGACGCCTCGCTCGAAGTGCTGGGCGTCCCCGTGACGCGCTCGACGAACCAGTTCAGCGACGCGATCCAGGGCGTGTCGCTCGACCTCCGTCGGGTCCACGGCCCGAGCGACCCGACCACCACGATCGCCGTCGCGCGCGACGACGATGCGATCGCCGACAAGCTCCAGGAGCTGGTCGACGCCGTGAACGCACTGCGCGACTTCTCGATCGGGCAGAGCACGACGAACGAGACGTCGAAGCGCGGCGGCCCGCTCAACGGCTCGAACGTGCTCCGGACGACGGAGCGGGTCGTCTTCGAGAACCTCATCTACCGCGACACCAACGTCGATCCCAAGATCTTCGAGACGCTCGCGACGATCGGCGTGCGCTCCGGCGAGGACGGCAAGCTCTCGATCGATCGCAGCGTGCTCGAGGCGAAGCTCGACGAGAACCCGCTCGCGGTCCGGCAGCTCCTGGCGGGCGACGGCACGCGCGACGGCATCGCGACGCAGCTCGCGCGCGTCCTCGAGCCGATCGTCCGCATCGGCGACGGGATGTTCGCGAAGCGCGCGGAGTCCTTCGACGATCGACTCGAAGTGCTCGATCTCAACATCGAGCGTCTGACCGCGCGGCTCGCGCTGCGCGAGGAGACGCTGATCCGCCAGTTCTCGACGCTCGAGAGCTCGGTCGCGCGGCTGCAGTCGCAGTCGAGCTTCCTGAACGGGGTCTAGGAAGGAAATGCATCCGTACGCGTCGATCGACATCGAGACCGCGAGCCCGGTCGCACTCGTCGCCAAGCTGCTCGCGGCCGCGACGCGCCATGTCCGCGCGGCGCGCGATGCGGCGGGGGACGCGCGGCTCCGCGGGCGCGCGTCCTCGCGCGCGCTCGACATCCTGGGCGAGCTGCGCGATGCGCTCTCGATGGAGCAGGGCGGCGAGATCGCCCGCAACCTCGACGCTCTCTACGCCTTCGCGTGCAGCTCGATCGTCGACGGCACGCGCGGCCGCGCGGGCGCCTTCGACGCGGCACTCCGCGCGATCGAGCCGCTCGAACAGGCGTGGGCGGAGCTCGCGCAGCGTCCCGCGCCGACGGCGCCGAGCGTCGCGCCGTGACGGCCGAGCGCGGAGCCGACGCCGCGTTCGCGATCGCCGCCGAGGCCGTCGAGCGCACGACGACGGCCCTCGCGGCGGCGCTGGCGGCCTGCGAGGCGCTCGATCTCGGGGAAGACATGGAGGCCCGCCTCGGGGCTCTCCTCGACGACCGCGAGCGGGCTCTCGTCGAGCTCCGGGCGCGCGCCCCGCTCGCGACCGAGACGTCGCGCGCCGCGTGGCGCGAGCGCCTCCGCGAGTCCGACCGCGACGTGTGCGAGCTCGCTTCGCGCGCGCGCGATGCCGCGGCGCTCGAGGTCCGCACCGCGCGTGCCGCGCGGCGCCGCCTTCGCGAGCTCGACGCCGTACGTCCCGATCCTCCCCGGTTCGTCGACGGGCGGGCCTGACGACGGGCCGACCTCGGCGCGCGAGGGACGGATCGTTCCTCCTGCGGCGTCGAGGCATTCCAGATCGAAAGCCGGTGCGTGCGGAACGCACGGCGGCGAGGTCGCGACGCCGCTCGTTCGGGTGCGAGTGCCGCTCCGCCTCTGGCACCGATGTTGCTAACCGCTCTCCCGACGGCTCCGGCCGCCGGCGCGTCGCGCGTCCGGCCGAGGGCCCTCGCAGGAGGGAGCGGGCATGTCTTCTCGGCTGGGTCACGTCCTCATCACCGGCGGCACGGGCTCGTTCGGGCGCGCGTTCGTCGCGAGCGTGCTCGAGCGCGGCCTCGCCGACGTCGTGCGCATCTACAGCCGCGACGAGTGGAAGCAGGGCGAGATGGCGGCGCAGTTCCAGCACGACGCGCGGCTGCGCTTCCTGCTCGGCGACGTCCGCGATCGCGAGCGGCTCGCGCGCGCGATGGACGGCGTCGACGTCGTCGTGCACGCGGCGGCGCTCAAGCAGGTGCCGAGCTGCGAGTACAACCCGGCCGAGGCGGTGCGCACCAACGTCGACGGCGCGCAGAACGTGATCGACGCCGCGATCACCGCCGGTGTCGCGCGCACGGTGGCGCTCTCGACCGACAAGGCCGTGAACCCCATCAACATCTACGGCGCGACGAAGCTGTGCGCCGAGAAGCTCTTCGCGCAGGGCGGCGTCTATGCCGGAAACCGCCCGTCGCGCTTCGCGTGCGTCCGCTACGGCAACGTCGTCGGCACGCGCGGCAGCGTGATCCCGCTGTTCGTCGAGCAGGCGAAGTCGGGCGTCGTCACGATCACCGATCCCAAGATGACGCGCTTCTGGATCTCGCTCGAGCAGGCCGTGGAGTTCGTGCTCGACGCGATCGAGAACATGCAGGGGGGCGAGATCTTCGTGCCCAAGATCCCGAGCATGCGCATCGTCGACCTCGCGCGCGCGATCGCCCCCGACGCGGTGCTCAAGTGCGTGGGGCGCCGGCCGGGGGAGAAGCTGCACGAGCTCCTGCTGAGCGCCGAGGAGTCGCCGCTCGTGCGCGAGCACCGGCACCACTACGTGATCGGCGGCAAGCATCGCAACGCCGGCCGCGCCGTCGCCGAGGGCTTCACGTACGCGAGCCACACGAACGACCAGTGGATCGGCGTCGACCACATCCGCGCGCTCGTCGACCGCTGGCGCGGCAGCGATCACGCACGCGTCGCCGCGACGGGGTCCGGCGCGTCGACGGCGCCGATCGCGACGTCCTAGCCCCGTGCCGTCGCCCGGCTCGGATGCGTGCGCGGAGGACGGCGGCGCGTCGGGCGCGGTCGCGCCCGCGCCGTTCCGTCTCTTCTGCGTCTTCCACGCGAACCTCGACTTCTCGGCGATCCCGGACGCCGACGTGCCGGTCGTACTCGAGCGCTGCTACGCGCGGCTGCTCGACGCGGTCGAGCGCGAGGGCCTCCCGATCGGTCTCGAGATGCCGGCGCGCACGCTCGCGCGCATCGCGCGCGAGGAGCCCGACCTGCACAAGCGGCTCGCCGCGCTCGCCGAGCGCGGCCTGCTCGAGCTCGTCGGCTCGGGACGCGCGCAGGTCGTGGGGCCGCTCGCGCCGGTCGACGTGAACCGCGCGAACCTCGCGCTCGGATCGCGCGCGTACCGCGAGCTCGCGGGTGCCGTGCCGACGACCTGGTTCGCGAACGAGCAGACCTTCTCGCCCGGCCTCGCCGCGCTCTACCGCGAGGTGGGGGCGCGGGCGCTCGTCGTCGAGTGGAACAACCCGGCCTCGCAGCGCCCCGAGCTCCGCGCGCTTCGCGCGCGCCCGGCGCGCATCGCGACGGGCGACGACGCGACGCTCGCGCTGCTCTGGAACGACTGCGTGCTGTTCCAGCGCCTGCAGCGCGCCGCGCACGGCGACGTCCCCGAGCGCGACTACCTCGAGGCCGTGATGCGGGAGGTCGCGCGCGCACCGGGCGGTCGCCTGTGCGCGTACGGCGGCGATCTCGAGATCTTCGACTACCGGCCCGGGGGCGCGGCGCCGCGCGGCGCCGAGGACGGCGTCGAGATCGAGCGCGTCGTGCGGATGCTCGGCGCGCTCGCGCGCGATCCGCGCATCCGCCTCGTGCTCCCGCGCGACGTCGCGGACGACGACCCGGGCCCGGTCGTCGAGCTCGCGAGCGCGCAGGATCCCGTGCCGTGCAAGAAGCAGCCCCGCTACAACCCGACGCGCTGGCTCGTCTCGGGTCCGGATGCCCTCGCGACGAACACGCGCTGCCACCGGCTGCGCCGCGACCTGCGGGCCGCCGAGGCATGCGGGCGCGTCGCGCGCGGCTCGCTCGACGCGGCGCTCGTCGACGCGTGGCGCAGCGATCTGCGCACGCGCACGACCGAGGAGAAGCGCGCGGGGATGCGCGAGAGCGCGGCCGCGCTCGGCGCGACGTTGCGCGCGCGCCTCGAGGGCGCGGTGCCCGCCCTCGCGCGCGGCGAGGTCGCGCGGCTGCACAACCCGTGGCGCGACGCGTGGGAGCGCGAGATCGTCGAGCTCGAGGTGCGCTTCCGGGCGGGCGTCGCGTTCGGCGCGCGCGTGCTCGCGCAGCCTCCGGCGTGCCTCGGCGAGGGAGATGCGCAGGTCGACGTCCTCGATCGCCACCGCGACGGGAGTCTCCGCCGCGTGCGGCTCGTGCTCGCGCCGCGGCTCGATGCGGGCGAGAGCGTCGCGATCGGTCTCGCGCCGTGCGCGCGCGGCGAGGCCGCACCGCCGCCGGCGCCCGACGCCGCGGCGCTCGACACGGCGAGCGTGCGTGCGCGCTTCCTCCCGCACCGCGGCGGCGCGCTCGCCTCGCTCGCCTTCCCCGCGCTCGGCGCGTCGCCGCTCGTCGGCACGCTCCCGCACGGGAGCTTCGACGCGATCGCGTTCACGCCGGACTTCTACTCGGGGCACGTCGTGCTCGAGGCGGGCGCGGGCGGCAAGTGCACGACGCTCGCCGCCGCCGAGCGCACCGACGTCGCGAGCGACGGCGTGCTGCGCGGCGAGTGCGCGTTCTCGGTGCGCACACCGGTCGGCCTCTGGCGCACGCGCTACCGCGCGTACCGCTACCGCGCGCGACTCGACGTCGTCCACGAGCTCGAGCTGCGCGACGTCGACGTGCGATCCCTGCGCCTCGGGATCGCGACGCTCCTTCCCGCGGCGTTCGACCGTCGCACGCTTCGTCTGCGCGCCGTGAACGGCGGCGACGTCGTCGAGGAGCACGCGATCGCGCGGGGCGCGCGCATCGAGCAGGGCCGCGCCGTCTCGTCGACGGTCTCGGCGACCTCGTGCCTCGGTGCGACGGAGGGCTGGGTGTCGCTCGGCGACGCCGTCCGCGGCGTCGCCGTCGTCGGGGATCGCGCCGCCGTCGCCGTCGCGCCGATGCTCGACGTCTGCGACGTCGACGAGAGCTTCTTCGCGCGCATCTCGCACAGCGCGGCCGAGACCGACGACACGACGTGCCCGGGCCAGGGCTACCGCCGCGGCGCGTTCCGCTTCCCGTTCGCGCTGCTCGGTCACGCGGGCGGCGTCGACGTCGTGCGGCGCACGGCGCGCGCGATCGACCGCGGTCTCGTCGTGCGCCACCGGGGCGGCGTGGAGATCCTCGGTGGGCTCTGACGACGCGCTCGAACGCCTGCGCCGCGCGCACCCCGCGCTCGCTGCGCGCGTGCTGGCGAGCGACGCGAGCGGCGTCGAGGTCGGCGTGGCGCGCGACGGGGGCGCGACGCTCGCGGAAGCGGGGCGCCGCTGGGCGTCGGCCTACGCCCCGCTCGACGAGGCTCGCCGCTGGGTCGACGCGCTCGGCGAGGGTGCGGACGTCGCGGTCGTGCTCGGGCTCGGCGCCGCGCACCACGTCGACGCGCTGCTCGCGCGCGGCGCCGGCTGCGTGCTCGTGCTCGAGCCGAGCGCGGCGCGCCTGCGCGCGCTGCTCGAGCACGGCGGCGCGCTCGCCTGGCTCGACGACGAGCGCGTCGACCTCGCGCTCGACGCGGCGGGGCTCGCGCGCGCCTTCGCAGCCCGGTATGCGCCGGGCATGTCGGTGCGCGTGTTCGCGCATCCGGTGCTCGAGAAGCACGACCCGGAGGAGGCGGGCGCCGTGCTCCGCCGCATCGCGGAGATCAAGAGCGCGAGGGACGTCGTCGAGCGCACGCGCGTGTGGAAGAGCGCCGAGTGGCTCGCGCAGACCGCGCGCAACACCGCGCGCATGCTCGAGAGCCACGACTTCGCCGAGCTCGCGGGCGCGTTCGCGGGGCGGCCCGCCGTCGTGGTCGCCGCCGGGCCGTCGCTCGACAAGCAGCTCGCTCTCCTCGCGGAGTACCGCGACCGCGTGCTCGTGATCGCGATCGGGCAGACGCTGCGTGTCCTGCGCGCCGCGGGCATCGAGCCCGACCTCGTCCACGTGCTCGAGGCGCAGGACGTGGTGCACCAGCTCACCGGCGCGGGCTCCACCGACGACGTCGATCTCGTCGTGTCACCGAATGCGCATCCCGGGCTCTACGAGGTGCCGGTGCGTCGGCGCTTCGTCGCCTACGCGGCGCCCCACCGCTTCGCCGGCTGGGTGCGCGACCAGGTCGCGCACTGGCGGCCGGTCGAGTCGGGCGCGTCGGTCTCGCTCTCGGCGGTCGCGCTCGCGGGCGCGCTCGGCGCGCGGCCCGTGCTCGTGATCGGCCAGGATCTCGCGTTCACGGGCGGTCGCACCTACGCCGCGCACTCGCTCTACGAGGGCGTCGGCGCGCGCGCGGACGGGCAGGGGCGCGTGAGGCTCTCGAACGTTCGCGCGAAGGCGGAGCTGTTCGGCATCCCGTCCGACGACGACGTCTTCGAGGAGGCGCGCTGGGTCGACGGGTGGGACGGAGAAAAGGTCCTGACGACGGCCTCTTACGCGACGTTCATCGAGGAGTACACGACGGCGGCCGCGGCGCTCGCGGGGGCCGGGACGCGGCTCGTGAACTGCACGGAAGGAGGCGCCCACCTCCCCGGCGTCGAGCACGCCCGGTTCGCCGACGAGCTCGCGCGCCACGCGCGCGAGCGCTTCGACGCGCGCGCGGTCGTCGACGCGTGCGCGCAGCCACCGCCCGCGGATGCGCGCGCGCGGCTCGCGCGCGGGATCGGACGCGCGCGTGCGCGATTGCGCACGCTCGCACGCACGGCCGAGCGCGGCCGGCGCGCCGTCGAGCGCGTCCTCCCGCACGCGGATCGCCCGCGCGCGCAGGACGCGCCCGAGCTCGAACGCATCGCCCGGCTCGAGCGCGCGGCGCGGCGCGGGCTCGGCGCGCTCGACTGGCTCGACGACCTCGTGCGTCCGCACCTGCACGACGTCCGTCTCGCGCTCCACCGCACCGAGGAGCGCGAGCTCGCACTCGCCGAGGCGCTCGCGCTCTCGGGCGGGCTGTTCGCGGCGCTCGAGCACGCGATCGCGTCTGCGCGCGCGACGCTCGACGAGGTCGAGGCGGGGCTCGCGCGGGCAACGCAGACCGGGAGCGCGCCCGCCGCGGAGCGCCGCACTGCGGGCGCGCACGGCGTGGATGTCGAGCGCCGCGCGGCGCGCGCACGCGACGCCTAGCGAGCCGCGCGGGCGTTCTCGGCCCGCGAGGCCCCGGTCGGCGTTGCAGCTCGCACGCGGCGCGTGCAGATCGAAACGCGACACGTCCCGGATCTTCCCGCCTCGCGCCTTCCTGCCGGCCTCCTGCGTCTGGCATGCCGCTTGCTCCCGGTCGGGCTCGCGCCGTGCGCCGCGCGCGCGGACGCGAGCGCGCGCCATCGCGCGCCGGGAGGAGCCGTGGAAGTCGAGCACAACGGATCGCGGGTCGAGGTCGCGCCGGGCGCGACGGCGACGCTGGGCGAGCTCTACGAGCTCTGCTGCGCGAGCGATGCGACGCCGCGCGTGCTGCAGCGCGTGTGCGTCGACGGGAGCGAGCTCGACGAGTCGGAGTGGGAGGCGTCGCGCGACCGCGCGAGCGGCGGCGTGCGCCGCATCGAGATCGAGACGCGAACGCTCGGCGAGGCCGCGCGCGCGAGCCTCGTGCACGCGCGCGCGTACTGCGACCCGGTCGCGAGCGCGGCGCTCGCCGTGGCCGCCGGCCTGCGCGACGGGCGCCGCGCCGAGGCGATGCAGACCTACGCCCACCTCCTCGATGCGCTCGGGGTGCTCGGGGGGACGCTCGCCGCGGCGGGCCAGGCGCTCGCGGTCGAGCACGCGGGATCGGGAGCGCGCGATCCGGGCGACGCGCTCCGCGGGTGCGAGGACGAGCTGCTCCCGCACCTCCAGTCCCTGCTCGCCGCGCAGGAAGCGGACGACGAGCTCGGCATCGCGGACGTGCTCGAGTACGAGGTCGCGCCGCTCGTGCGCGCCTGGGCCGCGCGCGCCGACGCGCTGGCCGATGCGCTCGCGGCCGGGCCGCGGCCCGAAGGAGGTTCCCGATGACGGACGGTGCCGAGAAGCGAACGCTCTTCCGCATGTCGGTCGAGCTCCCGATCCGCCATCGCCTCGCGACCGAGGCGGAGATCGCCGCGCTCGAGGCGCAGACCGAGGCGCGCGCGTCGGCCCCCAAGTCGACGCTCGATCCGGAGCTCACCGACACGATCGCGCGGCTCGAGCGCAAGCTCGACCTCTTGCTCGCGCTCGTCGCGCCCGACCGCTTCGCCGAGCCGCTGATGCCGCACGCGATGCGGCGCGCCGAGCTGTCGGGCTCGGGGTGCTCGTTCCGCGTCGGCGAGCGCGTCGACGTCGGCCGCCGCGTCGTGTGCGAGATGCTGCTTCCCGAGAAGCCGCCGCACTCGATGCGCGTGACCGCGCGCGTCGTGTCGTGCACGCCGGTCGCGGGGAGTCGCGAGTTCCTGCTGGCGCTCGCGTTCGAGGCGATCGAGGAGCGCGAGCGCGACCGGATCGTGCGCTTCCTGAACCGGCGACAGATCGAAGAGCGACGCGCGGCCGGAGGAGAGGCGTGATGCGCCTCCTTCGCGCGGGCGCGCGCGCGGCGATCGCGGCGGCCCTGCTGGTCGTGCTCCCGCCGCTCGCCGCGCCGTCGCGCGCGGCGCTGGCAGACGAGATGGTCTCGTTCCCCGCGCGCCTGCTGCTGCCGCACGCGATCTACGACGAGCCGATCGATCCCGCGCCGCTCTGCCTTCCCGCCGTGCTCGCGCGGCGCGTCGCGCGGCGCGCGGAGCGGCTCGTCGCCGCACCGGTCGACCCCGACGTGGCCCGTCACTGGGTCGCGCTCTACGACCACAGCGGCGGGCGCGACGTGCTCGCGCGCTTCATCGCCGCGCGCGCGGCGCGCACGCCCGCGCAGATCCGCCAGTCGACGATCGCGCTCGACGAGCTGCGCGGCGACGTCGATCGCGAGCTGCGCGAGTGCGCGACGCTCGAGAGCGCGCGCATCCTGCTCTTCGAGCGGCGTCACGCCGACGCCGCAGCGCGCGCCGTGCAGGCGCTCGCCCTCTCGCGCACGCCGGAGCGTCGGCGCGCGGCCACCTTCTACCGGGGCGAGGCGCTCGCGCTCGCGGGGCGCGGCGACGAGGCCCTCCCGTTCCTCCGCGCGCTCGCCGGAGCGGACGACGACGCCGACCCGATCGCCGCCGCCGCGCGCGCGCGCATCGCCGCGCTCGAGCTCGCCGGCGACGTCGCGGGCGACGCGCGCGCGCAGGCGCGTGAGGCGCTCGAGTCGTCGGTCCTGCGCGCGCGCGCGATCGGCCTTCCGGTCGCGGCATTCGGGACGCGCGCCGTCGAGGCCGCACTCCGCGACGGCGACGAGCAGGGCCTGCGCGAGTGGATCGACGCGCTCACGAGCACACGCCTCCCGATCGAGGTCGGCGACTGGCTGCGCGTGCTCGAGGCCGACCTCGAGGTCGCCAAGGGCCACGTCACGACCGCGCGCGCGAAGTACGACGCGATCGCGCACGCGCGCGAGGGAAGCCCGATCGGCACGCTCGCCGCGCTGCGTTCGCTGCGCCACGCCGACCTGCGCCGGGGCGATCGCGAGATCGAGTGGCTGACGCGCACGGCGGCGTCCGCCGTCCCGCCGCTCTCGGGCTACGCGAAGCTCGTGCTCGCGCAGGCGTCGATCGCCGCCGGCGAGAAGGAGGCGGCGCTCGACCTGCTCTCGGCCGCCGTCTTCGAGCACCCGCGCGCGGACATCGCCCGGCCGATCGGCGACCTCGTCACGCAGCTCCTCGTCGAGCTCGTGCGCGCGGACGACGGCGACACGTGCTCGCGCTCGCTCGAGCTCGCCGACTGGCGGCGCTCGCTGCTCGTCCAGGCGAGCACGCGCGTCGAGCCGTTCCTCGCGCTCGGCCGCTGCTACGAGCGCTTCGGTCTCGCGGCGGCCGCGGAGTCGCTGTACCGCGAGGTGCTGCGGCGCTTCGGGGCCGACGTCGCGCCCGCGCTCGCGCTCCCGCTCGCGCGGACGTCGCTCGCCCTCGGCGAAGTGGCGCGCGCGCGCACGGTGGCGGCGGCGCAGGCGCGCGCCGGCGGCCCGCAGCGCGCGGAGTGGGAGCTCCTGCTCGGGCGCAGTGCACTCGCGGAAGGCGATGCCGAGGCGGCGATCGCGACGCTCGTGCCGCTCGTCGAGCGCCGCGAGCCGGAGGGCGAGGCGCTGCTCGCCATCGTCGAGCTCGCGCGTGCGCTGCGGCCGCGAGGCGAGCTCGGCGCGCGCGGCGACCTGCTGGCCAACGCGCTGCTCGCGCTCACGCCCGCGCAGCGCGACGAATCGGCCGCGCTGCTCGCGCTCGAGCTCGCACACGCGCGCCGCGCCCTCGGGCGCGACGGGGACGCGCGGGCGCTCTACGACCTCGTCCTCGGGACGAGCGCGCGCGCCGGCGCGCGCGCCGAGGCGCTCTACTGGCGCGATGCGGGGGCGCGCGATCGCACGCGCGCACCGGCGCTGCGCGAGATCGCGCGCGCGCCGGAGACCCGCCCGTGGTCCGAGCTCGCGCGCACCACGCTCGACGTCTTCGACCTGCGCGCGCGGCTGCGCGCGGGCATGCCGAGCGTCGCTGAGTACTTCGCGGAGGCCGGGGGATGATCGGGGCCCGACTCGACACGGGGCGGAACGAGACCGCGCGGCACGAAGCCGCGCCGAACGACGGAGCGCGGGCGGGCGCGAGCGACGCCGTCGCCGAGGGGCGCTCGCTCGCCGCGCGCATCCACCTCGCGGCGAGCGAGCTCGAGCGCGAGGCGGCGACGCCGCGCGTCGCGGCGATCGCCGCGCGCCTTCGCGACGCGACGCGCGAGCTCGCGGCGTGGTCCGCGTCGCTCGGTGTGCTCGCGCGGCGCGCGCCCGCGCGCCGCACCGCGCGCCTCGACACCGAGCTCCGCGCGCTGCACGCGCGCATCGCGCCGGTGCTGCGCGCCCGCGGCGTCCGGTGGAGCGCGCCGACGGGCGTGCCCGCGTCCTGTGGACTCGACGCCGGCGATCTCCGCCGCTGCCTGTGCGAGCTCGTGCGCGCCGGGGCGGCGGCGACGCCGGACGGCGGCCCGGTGTCGACCGACGTCGAGATCGCGGACGGGACGCCGCGCCTGACGCTCGCGCTCGGGCTCGCGCCCGACGCGGCCGCGTCCGCGTTCGACGCGCCGGCCTGGCGCGCGCTCGCCGACGAGCTCGGCGCACTCGGCGCGCACCTCTCGCTCGATGCGGACGCCGCGCGCGCGCGGATCGCCTTTCCCGCGGAGGAGGTGTCGCCGTGCAGAGCGTCGTAGTCGTCGCCGACTCGTTCGCACTCGCGCGCGAGGTCGCCGGCGCGCTCGAGCGCGCCGGCTATGCGGCGCGCGCGCGGGCGTGCACGCCGTCGGCCTGGGACGAGCTCGCCGGCGAGCGCGTCGACGTCGCCGTGGTCGACGCGTCGGCGGCGCGACGGCTGCTCGATCGTCCGGCCGACGCGCTCCTCGGTGCGCCGCCGCTCGTCGCGATGCGCGCCGCCGGCGGCGAGCTCTCGATCGACGCGCTCTCGGCGCTGCGCGCGCACACGCGCGTCGAGCTCCTGCCGACGCCGTTCGGTGTCGACGAGCTCGAGGCGGGGGTCGCCGCTGCGCTGCGCGCGCGCCCGTCCGCGTCGTCGCCTCCGGAGTCCGACGTCGAGGAACGCCTGCGCGACGCGATCGAGGCCGCGGCGGCGACCGATGCGACGGTGCTCGTGCGCGGCGAGAACGGAAGCGGCACGAGCACGGTCGCGCGCGCCATCCACCGCGCGAGCCGCGGCGCGCAGGCGCCGTTCGTCGAAGTCGACGCGCGCACGGCGCGCGGGGCCGCCGGCTGCGCGCAGCTGCGCGCGGCGTTCGAGGAGGCGAGCGCGTCGGCGCGCGGTCGCGGCGCGCTCGCGATCGATCGGCTCGGCGAGCTCGACCCGCCGGTGCAGGCGGCGCTCGTCGCGCTGCTCGACGCGACGCCCGCCGGCGCCGGGCCGCGCTGGTTCGCGACGACGAGCCGCCCGCTCGCCGACGAGGTGCGCGCGGGCCGGCTGCGTCCCGAGATCGCCTATCGCTTCGAGATCGTGGTCGTCGACGTGCCGCCGCTGCGCGCGCGTGCGGCTTCCTTCGAGCGCGTCGCGCGCGAGCTGCTCCGCGACGCCGCGCGCCGGATCGGCGTGCGCGAGCCCGAGCTCGGTACCGAGGCCGTCGCGGCGCTCGCGCGCCATCCGTTCCGGGGCAACCTCGTCGAGCTCGCCGCGCTGATGGAGCGCGCCGCGCTGCTGTTCGCGGGCCGCCCGGTCGACGCCGCGCAGCTCGTCGAGGGCGGGGCAACGCCGCCGCCCGCGTTCGTGGCATCGACGCTCGACCTCCGCGCGCTCGAGGAGGCGGCGATCCGCCGCTCCCTCGCGCAGGAGGGCGGGAACCGCGTGCGCGCGGCCGAGGTGCTGGGCATCAGCGTCAAGACGCTGCGCAACAAGATCCAGCGCTACGGGCTCGCCGACGTCGGGCGCCCGATTCGACCCACCTCCATTCCAGGCTGAACGTTTCGCGCTGAACGACGCGCGCCGCCGCGTGCCCGAGCCGCGGCGAGGCGCGCGCGCAAGTGTGCGGAATCGCGACGGTCCTCGTCGCCTCGGCGGACGCGGCGCGCGTGGCACGGCGCTTGCTCTCCCGCCCGGTGGTGCTTCCGCCGGGTGCGGAAGGAGGGCAGGCATGGCGGACGGATCCGACGCGCGCGTGGGAACGCTCGACGGGCTCGAGCGGGCGATGCGCTTCCGCGTGGCGCGACAGGGCGTGCTCGCGGCGAACGTCGCGAACGCGGACACGCCGGGCTACCGGCGCACCGACCTCGCGTTCGACGCCGCGCTCGATCGCGCGTCGACGACGCGCCTCACCGACCCGCGCCATCTCGGCTCCGGCGTCGGGCCCGAACAGCAGTGGAAGGTCGAGCGCGAGGCCCGCAGCGACGCGCCCGACGGCAACGGCGTCGACTTCGACCGCGAGGTCATCGCGCTGTCGCGCAACGCCGGCGCGTTCACCGAGGCCGCGAACGTCCACGGCCGCATCGTCGCGATGCTGCGCATGGCGATCCGGGGCGAGGCGTAGGCCGCGTCGGACGCCGCAGGAGGGAGGGGCAGGTGAAGATCAACGACATCGTCGACGTGGCGGCCTCGGGCATCGCGGCCCAGCGCGCGCGGCTCTCGACGACCGCGTCGAACCTCGCGAACGCGAGCTCGACCCGCACCGCCGAGGGCGGCCCGTACCGCCGGCGCGACCCGGTGTTCGAGTCCGAGTCCGTGGGAGGCCCGTTCGCCGATCGGCTCGGCCGGCACGTCCAGGCCGTGCGGGTCGCGCGCATCGTCGAGGACGACCGGGCGCCCATCCAGCGCTTCGACCCGAGCCATCCCGATGCGAACGAGGACGGCTACGTGTCGCTTCCCAACGTGAGCCCCGTCGAGGAGCTCGCCAACATGATGTCGGCGATGCGGACGTACGAGGCCAACCTGCTCATGATGCGCAAGGTGCGCGAGATGGCGGACGCCGCCATGCAGCTCGGTCGTTAGTCGCCATGATCGACGAGCTGCGCAGTGGCCTCGCCTCGCTCTCGGATGCGCTCGGCACGAAGCGCGCCGGCGGGACGGACGACGCCGCGAAGGCGGCCGGCGGCGGCGCGCGCTTCGCGGACGCGCTCGGCGACGCGATCTCGAGCGCCGACCAGGATTTCAAGGCGGCCGAGGAAGAGGTCCGCCAGCTCGCCCAGGGCAAGGGCGACATCGTCGAGACGATGATCGGGATCACCCGCTCCGAGCTCTCGCTCGGGTTCGTCGTCCAGCTCCGCAACCGGGCGCTCGAGGCCTACCAGGAGATCATGCGGCTTCCGCTGTAGGGACGGTCATGAACGAAGGCTTCCTCGACAATCTCTTGAAGCAGTTCGCGGCGATGACGACGGCGCAGAAGACGGCGCTCGGCGCGACCTTCGCGCTCTCGCTCGCCTTCTTCGGCTGGATCGCGAGCGGCGCGGCGTCCGGGTCCGAGCGGCTCCTCTACCGCGGCGTGCCGCAGGAGGAGGCGGCGAAGGTCGTCGACGCCCTGTCGGCCGAGCGCATCGCCTACCGGCTCGACGACGAGGGCACGAGCATCTACGTGCCTTCGCAGGACGTCCACCGCGCGCGCATCCGGCTCGCGGCGCGCGGGCTCCCGAACGGCGGCGGGCCGGGCTTCGAGCTGTTCGAGAAGAGCAGCTTCGGCGTCACCGACTTCGTGCAGCGCGTGAACTACCGACGCGCGCTGCAGGGCGAGCTCGCGCGCTCGATCGAGACGCTCGCGCCGGTCGACCGCGCGCGCGTGCAGATCGCGCTGCCCGAGCCGTCGCCCTTCGTGGGCGACCGCAACCGCCAGCCGAGCGCGTCGATCGTCGTGCAGCTCGTGGCCGGTCGCGAGTTCTCGCCGAGCCAGATCAGCGGCGTCGTGCACCTCGTCGCCTCGAGCGTCGAAGGGCTCGACCCGCTCAACGTGACGCTCGTCGACGGCGCGGGTCGCATGCTCGCCCCGTCGGGCGACGGTCCGTTCGCCGACGGCGCGTCGGGCGGCGGGAACGTCTACGAGACGGATCTCGAGCGCTCGCTCGGCCGCCGCATCGAGGAGATCCTCTCTCGCACGGTCGGGCTCGGCCGCGTCGTCGCCCACGTCAACGCGGATCTCGACTGGACGCGACGCGAGACGACCGAGGAGAAGTTCGACCCGAACTCGCAGGTCGAGCGCAGCGAGCAGCGCTCGACGGAGGAGTCGGCCGAGGGCGTCGCGCTCGCCGCGGGCGGCGTGCCCGGATCGGGCTCGAACCTCCCGGGCGGCAACGGCGGGGGCGGCGGCGGCGGCGACTCGGCGACGTCGAAGCAGACCACCGAGACGATCAACTACGAGATCAGCAAGACGGTGAGCCATTCGGTGTCGTCGGCCGCGGCGATCGAACGGCTCACGGTGGCGATCCTCGTCGACGGGAAGCCCGGCGCCGAGGGCGGCGAGTTCACGCCGTGGAGCGACGAGGAGCTCGGACGCTTCCGCGAGCTCGCGATGCAGGCCGTCGGCTTCAACGAGCAGCGCGGCGACACGATCATGCTGACGTCGGCGCCCTTCCACACGATCCAGATCGAGGACGAGGAGGGCGGGTTCCTCTCGCCCGAGCTCTTCCCGCTCGTCGGGCAGGTGCTGCAGGGCGTGCTGCTGCTCGTCGCGCTGTTCCTGTTCGCGACGCTCGTCGTGCGGCCGCTCGCGGCGGCGCTCGTGCCGCCCGCGAACGCGCCGCTGCCCGAGGGCGTGCAGGAGGTGCTCGCGAAGCTCGCGGCCGGCGAGCCGCTCGACGGCGGCAAGGCGGGCGGTGAAGGCGCCGGCCTGCGCGACCAGCTCGCGGCCCTCACCGCCAACGCGGAGGGCGCGTCGGTCGACACGCTCCGCAGCTGGCTGCGGCAGAGCTGATGGAGCTGCACAACCTCACGGGGCCGGAGAAGGCCGCGATCCTGATCCTGTCGCTCCCGACGGAGGCCGCGAGCGCCTTCCTGTCGCAGCTCGAGGACGACGAGGTCGAGCGCATCATGACGGCGGTCTCGCACATGGGCGAGGTGTCGGCCGGGCTGCAGCGGCGCGTCGTCGCCGACTTCCAGAAGACGCTCGCCGAGCAGAGTGGCAGCGTCGTCGGCGGGCGCGAGCGCGCCGTCGAGCTCGCGCATCGCACGCTCGGCGACGAGCGCGGCGACCGCATCATCGCCAACCTCGGCCGCGACGGAAGCGGCATCGAGTGGACGCTGCAGGCGTTCGAGCCCGACTTCATCGCCGAGACGCTCGCGAACGAGCACGCACAGACGATCGCGCTGATCCTGTCGCAGCTGCCGGCCGAGCGCGGCGCGGAGGTGATCGCCGCGCTGCCCGAGGCGCGCCGGCCCGAGGTCGTGCTGCGCATCGCCGACCTCGACGAGGTCGAGTCGAAGGTGATCGACGCGCTCGAGGAGAGCGTCGCCGAGATGTTCGGCGACCGCTTCGGGGCCGCCGCGCGCGTCGGCGGCGCGAACGTCGCGGCGCTGATGCTCAAGCGCGTGTCGTCGGCCGAGAGCGACCGCATCCTCGCGCTGCTCGAGTCCGAGAGCGCGGAGATCGCGAAGTCCATCCGCGGCCAGATGCTCACGTTCAACGACCTGGTCGACATCCCCGACCGCGGCTTCCAGATCCTGCTGCGCGAGGTCGCGTCGGAGGACCTGGTCGTCGCGCTCAAGACGGCGTCGGACGAGATGACGCGCAAGGTCTTCGCGAACGTCTCGTCGCGCGCGGGCAAGCAGCTGCGCGAGGAGCTCGAGCTCCTCGGTCCGATGAAGCTCTCCGAGGTCGAGGCGGTGCAGGAGCGCGTCATCGCGACGGTGCGCTCGCTCGCGGACGAGGGCGTGATCGAGCTGAACCTGGGGGACAGCGACGATGTCCTCGTTTGAGCCGGTCGCGCTCGCGGGCCGCGATGCGACGGACTTCGTGCCGATCGCGCTCGGCGCGCGCGACGGCTTCGCGGGCGCCGGACTCTCGCGCGACGAGCGGCACGAGGCGCTCGAGCGGGCGCGCCGCGACGAGCTCGCCGCCGCCGTCGAACGCGCGCGCGCAGAAGGCGCGGAGGCGGCGCGCGCGGAGGATCGAGAGCCGTTCCGCGCGGCGCTCGCCGCGCTCGCCGAGCTGCGGCGCGACTACCTGGTGCAGAGCCGCGAGGGCATCGTCGAGCTCGCGCTCGCGATCGCCGAGCGCGTCGTGCGCCACGCGCTCGCCGAGCAGGCCGATCTGCTCGCCGCGTTCGTCGAGCACGCGGTGGCGACCGTCGCCGCGGACGGCCCGCTCGAGGTGCGCGTCTCGCCGATCGATTGCGAGCGGCTGCGCGCCGGCGAGGCGGACGACGCGGCGGTCGCGCGCGAGCGCGGCTACGTGCTCGTGGCGGATCCCGCGCTCGCGCGCGGCGACGTCGTCGTCGAGGGCGCGAGCTCCGAGCTCGACGGGCGCATCGAACGGCTGCTCGGGATCGTGCGCGCGAGCCTGCTCCCGGTGGATCGCGACGAGATCGAGCGCGGCGGCGCCGATGCGCCCGGCGGAGGCGCGCGATGACGGCCGACGCGGGCTTCGTCCGCGCGAGCGTCGCGCGCGTGCGGCGCAGCGAGCCCTTCCGCGCGATCGGCCGCGTGCGCAGCTGCGTCGGCCCCGCGCTCGACGTCGTCGGTCTGCGCGCGGGCATCGGTGCGCGCTGCGCGGTCGAGGTCGCGGGCGCAGCTCCGATCGAGGCCGAGGTGATCGGCTTCCGCGACGACGCGTGCGTGCTGATGCCGCTCGCCGGCTGCGAGCGGCTCGCGCCCGGCGCGCGCGTGTGGGCGGCCTCGGAGGGCGACGGCGTGCCGACCGCGGATGCGTGCCTCGGGCGCGTGATCGACGCGCGCGGCCGCCCGCTCGACGGCGGCCCGCGGCTCGCGCTCGACCCGCTGCGCACGCTCGCGGCGCAGGTGGTGCCCGCGCTCGAGCGCGCGCCCATCCGCGAGCCGCTCGACGTCGGGGTGCGCTCCATCAACGGGCTGCTGTCGGTCGGGCGCGGCGCGCGGCTCGGTCTCTTCGCCGGCTCGGGCGTCGGCAAGTCGACGCTCCTCGGGCAGATCGCGCGCTACACGAGCGCCGATTGCAACGTCATCGCGCTCGTCGGCGAGCGCGGGCGCGAGGTGCGCGAGTTCCTCGAGCGCGACCTCGGCGACGCGCTCGCGCACTCGATCGTCGTCGTCGCGACGGGCGACGAGGCGCCGCTCCTCCGCATCCGCGCCGCCCACCTCGCGTCGGCGCTCGCCGAGCAGCTTCGGCTCACGGGGCGGCACGTGCTGCTCCTCATGGATTCGCTCACCCGCTTCAGCTTCGCCGTGCGCGAGATCGGCCTCGCCGCGGGCGAGCCGCCGACGACGCGGGGCTACACGCCGAGCGTCTTCCGCAGCCTGCCGCAGCTGCTCGAGCGCGCGGGCAACTTCGAGTGCGGCAGCATCACGGGGATCTACTCGGTGCTCGTCGACGGCGACGACATGAACGAGCCCGTCGCCGACGCGGCGCGCTCGATCCTCGACGGTCACATCGTGCTCGCGCGCCGGCTCGCCGAGCGCGGCCAGTTCCCGCCCGTCGACGTGCTCGCGAGCGTCTCGCGCGTGATGAACGACGTCGTGTCGAGCGAGCACGCCGAGCTCGCGCGGCGCGCGCGCCGCGTGCTCGCCGACTACGCGGAGGCGGCGGATCTGATCTCGATCGGGGCCTATGTCGACGGCGCGAGCCCGGCGATCGACGAGGCGCGCGCGCGCATCGGGGCGGTCGAGCGGTTCCTGCGGCAGACGCCGGACGAGCGCGGCGAGTGGCAGCAGACGCTCGCGGCCCTCCGCGGCGTGTTCGGAGGGAGCGCGTCGTGAAGCGGTTCCGATTCCGCCTCGGCAGCGTGCTGCGGGTGCGCCGCATCGAGCGCGACCGCGCGCGCGCGGCGCTCGCCGCGAGCGTCGCGCGCTGCCGCGGGCTCGAGGCCGCGTGCGCGCGCGAGCGCGCCGCGACGGCGGGCGCGATCGACGGCCTGGCGCGCGCGCTCGGCGCGGGCCTGCGCGGGCGCGACGTCGCGATCGCGGCGATGGGGGCCGATCACGGCGTGCGCGAGGGAGAACGCGCGGCGCTCGAGCTCGCGCGCGAGCGCGCACGCGAGCGCGAGCTGCGCGGCGAGCTCGTGGCGGCGGAGGCGCGCGTGCGCGGGCTCGAGCGCCTGCGCGAGCGCGCGCTCGAGGCGCACCGCGCCGAGGTCGCGCGCGCCGAGCAGAGCGCGCTCGACGAGGCCGCGGGCTTCGCGCGCCGCGCGCGTTCGCAGGAGGTCGCATGACGGCGCGGCGCGCATCGGGGAGCGCGGCGCGCATGCGCGCGCGCGCGGTGCTCGCGGTCGCGTGCGCGGTGTCCGCGCTTTGCGCGTGGCCGCCGGTCGCGGGCGCGGAGCCGGCTGCCGTCGCGGGCGCGGGCGCGGGCGAAGCGAAGGAATACGCGCCGCAGACGCAGCGGCTGCTGCTCGAGATCGATCGCCGCGCGCGCGAGCTCGACGATCGCGAGTCGATGCTCGTGCAGCGCGAGCGCGCGCTCGCCGAGCTCGAGGCCGAGCTCGCCGCGCGCCTCGCGGAGTGGGACCGGCTGCGGGTCGGCATCGAGCGCCGCATCGACGAGCTCAAGGAGGGCATGGGCGATCGCGTCGCCGCGCTCTCGAAGACCTACGGATCGATGCCGCCGGAGCGCGCGGCGGACCTCGTGCGCGCACTCGAGCCCGACCTCGCGACCGCGGTCGTGACGCGCATGAAGAGCAAGCAGGCCGCGAAGGTGCTCGCCGCGTTGCCGCGCGATCGCGCGAAGGATCTCAGCCAGCGGATGGTGACGCCGCTCGTGCTCGACGACGTCGAGGAGGCCGCGGACGCGGCGCCCTCGAACGCGCCGCCGGTCGGCGCGCCTGCGCCGGCTTCGAAGGAAGGGAGCAAGCCATGATCGAGGTCGCGCGCGTCGCCGACGGCGGCGTCTCCGGTTCTGCGGCGACTGCGCGCACGGGCGCGAGCAGCGAGTCGCGCGGCGCGGGCGGGCCGTTCGCCGAGATCTTCGCGGCCGCGCAGCAGGCGCCGTCCGGTGGGGCGGAGCGCGATGCGCGCGCGGTGACGGGGAGCGGCGCGGCGCACGGTGCGAGCGCGGCTCCGAGTGATCCGCAGCGCGGCGCCGCGCCGGGCACCGCGCAGACGGAGGAAGGCGCCGCGACGAGCGCCGGCGCGCAGGCGGACGACGAGACGAGCGCGGGCGACGTCCCGGCGGAGGCCGGGACTCTCTCGCTCGCGGGCGCTCTCGCCGCGGGTGCCGTGGCCGGCCCGGTCGCATCTGCGACGCCCGCCGCGCCGTCCGCCGAGGGGGCGCAGTCGGGAGCCGCGTCCGTTGCAGAAGGCGGAGCGGCGACGTCGGGTGCGCCCGTCGCGGAAGCGGCGAGCGCGGCTGCGGGCGACGTGCCGCCGGACGACGCCGCCGCGCGCGCGGCGGCGAACGGTGGGGTCGCGACCGGGCTCGCCTCGCCGACGGAGGCGGTGCCGGTCGAGGGCGCGCCCTCGGAAGACGACGTCGCGGCGCGCGTCGCCGCGGCGACCGGAACGGCGAGCGGAACGGCGCCCGGCGCACCCGGCGCGCCGAACGCACCCGATGCACCCGAAGTCGCTGCGGCGCGCGAAGCGGCGGCGCCCGCGGTCGCGACGCTCGCGGCGGGCTCCGCGCCGGCTGCGGACACGGCGGCCGCGGCCGCGAGTGCCGCTCCGTCGGCGGCGCCGCGCGTCGACGCGGCATCCGAAGCTCCCTCGAGCGGTGCCGCCGAGGCGCTGCGCGAAGCGGCGTCGCTCGTCGAGGCCGCGTCGGTCGACGACGCCGCCGCGGACACCGGCTTCGGCGATGCCGGCGATGCCGACACCGCGGGTGGCGGGTCGAGCGCACATCCCTCGACGTCGCTCGAGCTGCCCGCGCCTCCGGTCGTTCCGGTCGCGCACGCCGGCCCGTCCGCGGAGGCGGGGGCCGCGGCGCTCGGCGCGGCACCTGCCGCCGGCGTCGAGACGGCGTCGGCTCCGACGGATCCCGCGCGCATCACGGCGACGCCCGCTTCGCTCGACGAGGTCGCGACCCGCATCGCCTGGCTCGCGGAGGAAGGCGGCGGCGCGGCGCGCATCCGGCTGCATCCCGCGCACCTCGGCGAGCTCGACATCCGCGTCCGGCTTCGCGGCAACGCGGTCGAGGTGAGCGTGCTCGCCGGCGACGCGTCCGCGCGCGCGGCGCTCGGCGACCAGCGCGGCGCGCTCGCGACCGCGCTCGGCGAGCGCGCGCTCGCGATGGCCTCGTTCGACGTGCGCGACTTCGGGGCCGGAACGGGCTTCGCCCGCGACGGCGGGAGCGCAGGCGCGAACGACGGCGGCGCCGCGCGCGCCTTCGCGGCGCCTGCGGTCCGCGCGGTCGCGGCGGCGCCGTCCGCATGGGCGAGCGCGCCGCCGCAGGGGGGAGGCGTCGACGTCCGCGTGTGACGCGCGGACCGCGGCGCGGAGACGATCGAAGCGAACGCGCGCTCGCACTGCGAGGCGCAGGGAGAGGAGAGAAGGAATGGACATCCAGTCGGCGAGCGCGCCGGGCACGACCGCCGCGACGAGCGCGGCGTCCGCGGCGGCGAATCGCGACCGCACGACGCTCGGCCAGGACGAGTTCATGCGCATGCTGATCACGCAGCTCGAGCACCAGGACCCGCTCGAGCCGCAGGACCCGACCGAGTTCACCGCGCAGCTCGCGCAGTTCAGCACGCTCGAGCAGCTCACGAAGATCCGCGAGGGCATCGACGGACTGCGCTCGGACGAGGGCGCGTTCTCCGACGTCGCCTCGCTCGCGGGCCTCGTCGGCCGCGACGTCGTGATCCGCTCGTCGATGTTCGAGGTCGATGCGGGCGGCGCGGTGCCGGGCCTCGAGCTCGACCTCGCGGCGCCGGCCGAGGCCGTGCGCGTCCGCGTGCTGAACGCGGCCGGCATTCCCGTCCGCACGTTCGACCTCGGCTCGCTGTCGAGCGGCCGCCACGCGCTCGCGTGGGACGGCCTCGCGAGCGACGGAACGCCCGTGCCGCCGGGCACCTACGAGCTGCGCGCCGAGTCGGTGTCGGGCGCGAACTCGACGCGGCTCGAGACGCTCGTGCACGGCACGGTCGACGCGGTCGAGCCGCTCGCGGGGGGCGGCGCCTCGATCACGGTCGGTCCGGCGCACGCCGCATCCGACGCGATCGTCGAGGTGCGCCGCACACCGGAGCCGGTGGCGTCCGCTCCGGCCGTCGCTGCGACGCCGGTGCTCGCGCCGGCCGTCGAGCCGCTCACGGAGATCGCGGGAAGCTAGGCCGCGCGCACGCGCGGTCGCCGCTCTCGCTCACAGATCGGATCGAAACTCCCGGACGGGAGACAGGAGAGGGAAGTCATGTCGTTGTCGGGTGCGATGTTCACGGGTGTCTCGGGCCTCGGGGCGATCTCGACGGCCATCCAGGTGATCGGCGACAACATCGCCAACCAGAACACGCCGGGATTCAAGGCGAGTCGCGTGCAGTTCGCCGACGTGCTCGGACGCACGATCACGAGCGCGGGCGGCTTCTCGCAGGTCGGCGCGGGCACGGCGGTCGCGCGCGTCCAGCCGCTCTTCACGCAGGGCACGTTCGAGAACACGTCGGTCAACACGGATCTCGCGATCGAGGGCGCGGGCCTGTTCGTGGTCGACGGCAACCAGGGGCGCCACTACACGCGCGTCGGCCTCTTCAGCTTCGACAACCAGGGGCTCCTGGTCGACGCCGACGGCGACCGCGTGCAGGGCTTCGGGATCGACCCCGCGACCGGCGCCGCGAACGGTCAGCTCGGCAACGTCGCGATCAACAACGCGCTGGCGCCGCCGGTGCCGACGTCGGCCATCTCGACGAACCTCAACCTGAACGCGAGCGCGACGGCGATCCCGGGCGGCTTCGATCCCGCCGACCCGGTGGGCACCGCCAACTTCACGCACCTCGCCACCGTCTACGACTCGCTCGGCAACGCGCGGCCCGTGACGCTCTTCTTCACGAAGACGGCGGCGGGCGCGTGGGACTGGACGGCGGCCGTGCCGCCGAGCGAGACGACGACGGCGCCCGCCAATCCGACGGACACCTTCGTCGTCCAGGGCAGCGGCACGCTCGCGTTCGACACGTCGGGCACGCTCACGGCGGCCACCGGCACGACGGTGAACTTCCAGTTCGCCGGCGGCGCCGCGGGCAGCCAGTCGATCACGATCGACTTCGGGCCGCTCGGCGCGCAGACGGGAAGCACGACGCAGTTCGCGAACGCGCAGTCCGTGGTGAACGCGTTCACGCAGGACGGCTCGTCGGCCGGCACGCTCGTGAACCTCGACATCGACGATGCGGGCTACATCACGGGCCTGTTCTCGAACGGCTCGATCGTGCCGCTCGCCCAGCTCGCGCTCGCGCAGTTCCCGAACCTCGAGGAGCTGCAGGCGGTGGGCAACAACAACTACGTCGAGACCCGCGCCTCGGGCCAGCCGCTCGTCGGCGCGCCCTCGTCCGGCCAGTTCGGCTCGATCCGGTCGAGCACGATCGAGCAGTCGAACGTCGACCTCGCCGGCGAGTTCGTCCGCCTGATCATCTACCAGCGCGGCTTCCAGGCGAACACGCGCACGATCTCGACGAGCAACGAGCTGCTGGCGTCGCTGCTGCAGCTCGGCCAGTAGCGGATCGCGGTGACGTAGACGTCGACCCGAGCGGAGCGGGAGCGGGGAATGAGCGAGGCACTGGTGAGCGACTACATGAGCAGCGACGTCGAGACCGCGCGCGCGGACGAGCCGCTGCGCGCGGCCCTCGAACGCATGGCCGCGCGGCGCTGCTCGTGCACCGTGGTGTGCGAGGACGCGCGTCCGATCGGCATCGTGACGGAGCGGGATCTCGGGCGTCTCGTGCTGCAGGAGGACCGCGCGTCGCGACTCGATGCGCCCGTGGCGGCGTCGATGACGCGCGGGATCGTCGCCGTCGAGCGCACGGCGACGGTCGCGCACGCGGCCCGTGTGCTGCGCGAGCGCGCCATCCGGCGCCTTCCCGTCGTGGACGCGAGCGGCGCGGTGTGCGGGATCCTCACGCAATCCGATCTCTTGCGGGCGTTCGCGGCAGAGGCGGAGGAGCGCAGCGAGGCGCTCGAGGTGCTCGTCGCCGAGCGCACGCGCGAGCTCGAGGAGGCGAACCAGCGGCTCGAGGCGCTCTCGCTCACCGACGGCCTGCTCGGAATCGGCAACCGGCGCTCGATGGAGCTCCACCTCACGAACCTGCACCAGATCGCCGGTCGCTACGGGAAGTCGTACGCGATGCTGATGGTCGACGTCGACTCGTTCAAGCTGTTCAACGACCGCTACGGCCACCTCGCGGCGGACGGCGTGCTGCGCAGCGTCGCGCAGACGGCGGAGAGCCTGCTGCGCGCGCCCGATCGCGCCTTCCGCTACGGCGGCGAGGAGCTCGCGCTCGCGCTGCCCGAGACGTGCTCGGAAGGGGCGATGCGCGCGGCGGAGCGGGTGCGCGGCGGCATCGAGGCGCTCGGCATCGAGCACGAGGCCTCGCACGCGGGCGTCGTCACCGTGAGCATCGGCGTCGCGGTCGCGCGCGAGGAGGGCGTGCGTTTCCCCGAAGCCTGGTCCGACCTGATCGCGCGCGCGGACACCGCGCTGTACGTCGCCAAGGAGTCCGGCCGCAACCGCGCCGTGCTCTGGACCCCCGGGCTGGGCCGAGGCGCCGAATGTTAGGCGTCGGCCGGGGCCGGCGAGGTGCGCGCTCCGCCCCGCGCGGAGGCGCCCGGCGCCTGTGATACGGTCCTCGCCGCCATCGCGCGGGGAGGGCGTGGGCATGAGGGAGTCCGTGTTCTGGGGCGCGTGCGCGGCGACCGGTGTCGCCGTGCTCGGAGGCGCCGCGCTGCTCCTCGCGGCGCGCGGCCGCTTCGGTGCGCACGAGGGGCCCGGCGAGCCGACGGCGGTGGCGCGGCCGGCCGCGGTCGTCGCGGCGAACGACGCGGCCGTCGGGAGCGCGGCGCGCGCGCTCGGCCTCCCGGGCGATCGCGCGATCCTGTTCGGCGACCTCCACGTCCACACGACGTTCTCGTTCGACGCCTTCGCGTTCAGCCTGCCGTCGCTCGGCGGCGAGGGCGCGCACCCACCGGCCGACGCCTGCGACTTCGCGCGCTTCTGCTCGGCGCTCGACTTCTGGTCGATCAACGATCACGCGTTCAGCGTCACGCCCGCGCACTGGCGGGAGACGGTCGACAGCCTGCGCCGCTGCAACGCGGTGGCGGGCGACGCGCGCGACCCCGACACCGTCGCCTATCTCGGCTGGGAGTGGACGCAGGTCGGCGCGACGCCGGAGACGCACTTCGGCCACAAGAACGTCGTGCTGCGCGACCTCGACGGGCCCGCGCTGCCGGCGCGCCCGATCGCGGCCGCGCGCGAGGGCGAAGCGGGCCCGGGCGCGCTCGCGCGCATCGCGATGACGGCGGCCGGCGACGCGCGCCTGCGCGCCTACGCGCGTTATCTCGCCGAGCTCGACGAGACGCCGCGCTGCGACGCCGCGACGCCGTCGCCCGAGCTCCCCGACGACTGCCTCGAGCAGGCGCGCACGCCGGCCGACCTGTTCCGCAAGCTCGACGAGTGGGAGGCCGAGGCGATCGTCGTCCCGCACGGGACGGCGTGGGGCTTCTACACGCCTCCCGGATCGACGTGGGACAAGCAGCTCGCGGGCGCCATGCACTCCGAGCACTACCAGCGCCTGTTCGAGGTGTACTCGGGACACGGGAGCTCGGAGGTGTACCGGCCGTGGCGCGCGGTCGAGCTCGACGCCGCGGGCAATCCGCACTGCCCGCCGCCGCGCGCGGACTACGAGCCGATGTGCTGGCGCGCGGGCGAGATCATCCGGGCCCGCTGTCTCGCGGAAGGCGCGTCGTCGGACGAGTGCGACCTGCGCGCCGAGGAGGCGCGCGCGAACGCGGCGCGCGCCGGAGTCTCGGCGCACCTCACCGTGCCCGGCGCGACCGCCGCCGAGTGGCTCGACGCCGGGCAGTGCCGCGACTGCGACGAGCCCGCCTTCCACTACCGGCCGGGCGGCTCGGCGCAGTACGTGCTCGCGCTGTCGGACTTCGCGAGCGGCGACGCCGGTGCGTCGCCGCGCCGGTTCCACTTCGGGCTCCTGGCGTCGAGCGACAACCACTTCGCGCGGCCCGGCACGGGCTTCAAGGAGTTCGCGCGCAGCGGGAACACGGAGTCGCGCTCGCCGCCGCCGGGCGGCGGCGCCGCGCTCGGCCCGTTCGCGCCCGAGCGCGAGGAGCCCGTCGCCCGCTCGCGCGCGTTCCGCTCCGGCCGGTCGGGCTTCGCGGTGCGCGAGACCGAGCGCCAGGCGTCGTTCCTCACGACGGGCGGGCTCGTCGCCGTGCACGCCGACGCGCGCGATCGCGGCGCGATCTGGGACGCACTCGTGCGCCGCGAGGTGTACGGAACGAGTGGGCCGCGCATCCTGCTGTGGTTCGACCTGCTGAACGCGCCGGGCGCGCGCGGCCGCCCGCTCCCGATGGGCGGCGAGGCGCGCATGGCGGGCGAGCCCATCTTCCAGGTGCGCGCGGTCGGCTCGTTCGAGCAGCTCCCCGGCTGTCCCGACGACGCGACGGACGCGCTCTCGCCCGAGCGCCTCGCGCATCTCTGCAAGGGCGAGTGCTACCACCCGAGCGACGTGCGGCGGCCGATCACGCGCATCGAGGTCGTGCGCATCCGCCCGCAGGCCGCGCCCGGCGAGGACGTCGCCGCGCTCGTCGACGACCCGTGGCGCACGTTCGCCTGCGACGGCGACCCCGCCGGCTGCGTCGTGCACTTCTCCGACGCGGAGTTCGCGTCCGCCGGGCGCGATGCGCTCTACTACGTGCGCGCCTACGAGGCCGAGGCCCCCGCGATCAACGCCGGCAACCTGCGCTGCGATCGCGATGCGACGGGTGCGTGCGTGCGCGCGCATCCGTGTCCCGGGCCGGCCGGCGCCGCCGACGACTGCCTCGCCCCGCACGAGCCGCGCGCGTGGTCGTCCCCGATCCGGGTCGACCACGCGCGCGGGACGGCGGACGCGCGCGCGCCGCGCTCAGAAGCGGCCGTGGAGCCCCACGCGGAAGCTGCGCCCCTGTAGCAGCACGTCGTCCTTGTTCACGGCGATGTGGTTGCGCGCGACCTCGTCCGTGAGGTTCGTGCCGCGCGCGACGAGGTCGACCTCGACACCGCCGGCGCGCGCGCCGAGCAGCCGCTCGACGGGCACGGGGACGACGAGGCTCGCGTCGAGCAGCACGAACCCCTGGGTGTCGCTCTCGCCCTCCGCGACGTCGTCCTGCTCCTCGGTGCGCACGAAGCCGATGCGCGCGCGCGCCCGGTCGCCGCGCACGCCGAGCCCACCGCCCCAGCGCACCGGGGTGATGCGCGGGACGTCGCGGTCGACGCCGCCGCCGACGTTGCGGAAGCGCGCGCGCACCCAGTCGAGCCGGCCGTCGGCGACGAGCGTGCAGTCGCCGAGGTCGAGCACGTCGGCTTCGACCGAGAGCTCGCCGCCGTAGAAGAGCGCGTCGCGCGCCTCGTAGACGAGCTCGTCGAGCGCGGCCGGGTCTGTCGGCAGCACGGGGGCACCGGTCTCGTCCACCGTGTTGCCCGTCAGGCGCCCGTACACGTAGTCGCGGTAGCGCGTGACGAAGAACGCGGCCTCGCCGCGCACCCGTTCGTAGTCGGCCTGTGCGCGCACCTCGCCCGTGAAGGCCGTCTCCTCGTCGAGGTCCGCGCCGCCCATCTCGAAGGTGCCGGTCGCCTCGTGCGGCCCGCGCGCGAACAGCTCGACGTCGCTCGGTGCGCGCTGGGTCGCGGCCGCGAGCGCGCCGAACGTCCACGCGTCGCCCACGTGCTGCACGAGCCCGATCGAGCCGCTCAGCGGGACGAAGTCGCGCGCGCGCCGCGCGCCGCCGAGCGGCTCGCCGACGACGCGCGTCGACTCGACGCGCAGGCCGAGCTCGGCGTGCAGGTCCGCGAGCAGCGGGCGTTCCTCGAAGCCGTACAGCGCGACCGTGCGCGAGGTCGCCGGCGCGAGGAACTCCGCGGCCTCGCCGCCGGCGGTGAGGTCGCGGTAGCGCGCGTCGAGCCCGAGCGCGCCGGTGAAGCCCGCGAGCTCGTCGTGCACGAGCTCGAGGCGGCCGCCGACCTCGTCGTCGTCGAACGTCTGGCCGACCACGCCGTCGGCGACCTCGTCGTGCTCGTAGTCGGTGTACACGCTGCGCAGTCGCAGCTCGCTGAATCCGGGCAGCGGGTCGAACAGCTCGCCGTCGACGCGCAGCCGGTTCGCGTCCATCCGGATCTCGACGTCCTCGCCCGCTTCGGGAATGCCGTAGTCGTTGCGGAAGTGCGAGTAGGCGGCGCCGAGGCGGCCGCGCTCGCCGATCCACGAAGCGCCGAACGAGCCGGCCGCGGCCTCGCCCTGCGAGCCCGGCTGCGCGGCGCCCGTGCCCGTCTCGTAGCGATCGGCGTTGCGGTAGAGGCCGTCGAAGTGGAAGGCGAACGGGCCCGCGCCGGTGTCGACCTCGGCCGCGACCACGCCTTCGTTGCCGTTCGTCTCGAAGCCCGAGTAGACGTCGACCGACGGCGTGGGCTCGTGCAGCTCGCGCGGCACGCGGTTCGTGATCGCGTTGACGACGCCGGCCGTCGCGCCGCCGCCGTAGCGCAGCGTCGCGGGGCCGTGCACGACCTCGATGCTGCGCGCGGAGAGCGGGCTCGTCGGGATGCCGTGGTCGGGCGAGAGACGCGACACGTCCTGCGACGGCAGGCCGTCCTCGAGCACCTCGGTGCGGAACGCGTCCTGCCCGCGGATCACCGGGCGGCTCGCGCCGCGCGCGTAGCCCGTCGTCGAGATGCCGGGGATGCGCTGGAGCGTGTCGCCGAGCGTTCCGCCGAACCCCTCGACGAGCTCGCCGCGATCGAGCGACGACACGGGGATGGCGAGCTCGTCCTCGGAGTGTCCGAGCGGCGACGCCGTCACGACGAGCCGTTCGGCGTCGGGCGATGCTCCCTGCTCGGCTTCGGACGCGTTGCTCGCGCGCGTCTCGTGGGTGTGGTCGTGGGGATGCTCGTCCGCGTCGGCGAACGAAGGCGTCGCGAGCGCGAACGTCGCGAGTGCGAGTGCGAACGAGCGCGCGCATCGCGCGTGCGCGGGGGTCGGGTTCATCGGATCTCCTCCGGTGCTCGCGGCGGACGGCGCGCGGGGCGCCGGCCGCGAGCGCGGCGCTCGGCGCGCGGCGCCGAGCGGGATGCGTGCGTGCAGGGCCGTGGTGGCGCGCGACCGAGGCCGCGCGCGCACACGGGATGGCGTTCGGGATCAGGCGCGGGGCGAGGGCGGAGCGCGCTGATGCGCGGGCGCGCGCGGTGCGCGCGGCGCGTGCGCCGCCTCGACGGCGCGGGCGTCGGCGCACGGCGCGGTGGCGGCGACCAGCGTCGGCGCCGCGGTCGGGGCCGCGAGCTTCGCGAGCCCCGCGTGCGTGCAGAGCACGCACGAGGCATCGATCGAGCCATTGGCCGAAGGATCCGCGTGGCCGTGGGAGGCGGCGATCGAGAGCGCGACGGCGCTCGCGAGCGCGAGCAGCAGGGCGGCGAGGGCGCGCCGCCCGGAGCCGGGCCGGGACGGGAGCGGAAGCGAGGGCCGGGACCCGGCGTCGTCGAGCTTCGCCATGCGCGCCTCCGCGTGGACGCGCGTCGTGTAGTCGAGCCGTCGGGGCGAGTCAAGCGACGCTGCTAGCCTCGGGCGCTCGCGCTGCGCCGCGCGGGGCGCGCACGCGCCGCGACGCCGCCGACGCGCGGCGACGCGGCCGACGAGCGGACGCGCGCGGCGACGCGGCCGACGAAGACGGGGAGGCCCGCGCGCATGGCGCTCGACGACGCGACATCGGCTCCGCCTCCCGCGGATGCGGTGAGCGCGAACGGCCTGCCCGCCGATCCGCTCGCGCCCGCCGAGTTCTGCGAGCGCTTCCTGCCCGCGTGGTTCACGTCGGTCTGGCGGGACGGTGTTCCCGACGCGCCGCCGCTCGCGCTGGGGCTCGCGCTCCGCGGTGATGGCGGCGGCGAGTGGTGCTGCCGTCTGCAATCCGGGCGGCTCGAGGTCGCGGCCGGCGGCCGCGACTCCGCCGACGTCACCGTCGTGCAGAGCGTCGAGGACTGGCGGGGCGCGCTCTGGGGCGGCCGCGGCGGCGCGTTCGGACGCGCGCTCGCGCGCGCGTTCGCGCCCTCGTCGGCGCCCGCACTGCGCGCGGCGCGGCTCGTCCCGGCCGGGAGCGCCGCGTCGCTGCGGGCGATCGACGCGTTGGTCCGCATCTCGATCGTGGGCGAAGCGGCGGGCGACTGGAGCGTCGATCTGCGCGTCGGCCCCGGGCCGATTCCGGAGGAGCCCCGGGCGATGCTCGCGATCGACGTGGAGGACGCCGCCGCACTCGCGCGCCGCGAGCTCGACCCGGTGTCGGCCGTGCTGTCGGGGCGGATCGAGGTGCGCGGAGACGTCGCGCTGCTGCTCCGGCTGCAGGCCGCGGGTGCGGAGCTCGTCGCGCGGCCCACCCGATAGGCCCTGCGCGCGCTCCCTTCCGATCGCGCGTCGCGGGCGCGCGGCCGCGCGCCGTACGCGGCCTCCTGGGCCTTTGCGGCCCTACGGGAACTTGGCTACTCAACCGGCCGCTGGGGGACGGTAGTTCAATCGGTTAGAGCACCGGCCTGTCACGCCGGAAGTTGCGGGTTCGAGTCCCGTCCGTCCCGCCAGTCTCCTCCCGCACTCGCGCGCGCATCGCTCGCTGGGGCGCGCTCTGCGCGTCGACGCGCGCTCACCGAGGCGCCGTTCGGAGCCTTCCACGGCGCCGCTGCGGCGAAGTCCCGAGGCCTCGCTCCCGCGATTCGCGCATTCGCGCGCTCGGCGCTCCGGCCGAGGTGCGCGTCGGCCGATGCACGCGCCTAGCAACGCTGGAGGCGGGCTTGCCGACCATCCTCGTCATCGACGACTCCGAGGGACATCGCGCGGAGATCCGCGCCGCACTCTCCGAGGCGCGCGAGTTCGACACGATCCTCGAGGCGGGCGACGGCATCCAGGGGCTCAAGCTCCTCCTGAACGAGACGGTCGATCTCGTGCTCTGCGATCTCGAGCTCCCCGGCCTCGACGGCGAGAAGCTCCTGCGCGTGAAGGACGCGAACGCGCGCGGTGTCCCCGTTCCGTTCCTCTTCGTGACCGGCTCCCAGGACCGCGATCGCCGCACGCGCCTCATCGAGGACGGCGCGAGCGACGTCGTGCAGAAGCCCTTCTTCACTCCCGACCTCGTCGCGCGACTCCGCCTCCACCTCAAGATCCGGCAGCTCCAGCAGGAGCTCATGGTCAAGAACCGCCGCCTCGAGTACCTGTCGACCACGGACGAGGTGACGGGCCTTCGCACGCGCCGCTACGTGAACGAGATGCTGCGCGGCGAGTTCCAGCGCGCGCGCCGCTACGGGCAGCCGCTCTCGGTGTTGATGGCCGATCTCGATCACTTCAAGCGCGTCAACGACCAGTACGGGCACCCGGCCGGCGACGCCGTGCTCCGCGCCGCGGCCGACCGCCTGCAGGAGCACCTGCGCGCGACGGACGTCGCGGGGCGCTACGGCGGCGAGGAGTTCGTCGTCGTCCTCCCGCACAACGACCTCGAGGGTGCGACGCTCGCGGCCGAGCGCTGGCGCGACATGATCGGCGGCAAGCCGTTCTCGCTTCCCGACGGGCGCGAGATCCGCGTGACCGTGAGCATCGGCGTCGCGGCCTACGCACGCTCGATGGAGTCGCCGGACGAGCTGGTCTCGGCCGCCGACACCGCGCTGTACATGGCGAAGGAGAACGGGCGCGACCGCGTCGAGTGCTTCGAGGCCGTCGCCCCTGGCTCGCGCAGCGACGCCTAGCATCGAGCCTCAGCGCTCGCCGTCGTCCTCGCGCACGGCGGCGCGCCGCGCGCGCCAGGCCGCGAGACGCGTCGCGACGTCGGCCTCGGCGCCCGCGTCCTTCGGCGCGTAGAAGGTCGCGTCGCCGAGCGCATCGGGCAGGTTGCGGTCGCCGACGAAGGCGTCCTCCGCGTCGTGCGCGTAGCGATAGCCGTCGCCGTAGCCGAGCGACTTCATCAGTCCGGTCGGCGCATTGCGCAGGTGCAGGGGGACGGGCAGCGAGCCCGTCCGCGCGACGGCCTCCTGCGCGCGGCCGAGTGCGGCGTAGCTGGCGTTGCTCTTGGGCGCGCACGCGAGCCAGGTGGTCGCCTGCGCGAGCGGGATGCGGCCCTCGGGCATGCCGATGCGCTCGACCGCGAGGAAGGCGCTCGTCGCGAGCGGGAGCGCGGTCGGATCGGCGTTGCCCACGTCCTCCGACGCCAGGATCACGAGCCGGCGCGCGACGAAGAGCGGGTCCTCGCCGGCCTCGAGCAGGCGCGCGAGGTAGTAGAGCGCCGCGTCGGGGTCGCTCGCGCGCACGCTCTTGATGAACGCGGAGACGACGTTGTAGTGGTCCTCGCGGTCGCGGTCGTGCCGCAGCATGGCGCGGCCGGCGGCCTCGCGGACGGTCTCGAGTGCGAGCGGGCCGTCGCGTCCTTCGAGGCGATGGACGGCGACGGCCGCTTCGAGCAGGCCGAGCGCGCGTCGCGCATCGCCGTCGCTCGCCGCCGCGATCGCGCGGCGCGCGTCGTCCGAGAGTGCGACGCCGCTCGCGCCGAGGCCGCGTTCGCCGTCGGCCATCGCGCGCTCGAGCAGGGCCGCGACGTCCTCTTCGCCGAGCGGCTCGAGCACGAACACGCGGCAGCGCGACAGGAGCGGCGCGTTCACCTCGAACGACGGGTTCTCCGTCGTGGCGCCGACGAGCGTGACGGTGCCGGCCTCGACGTGGGGGAGGAGCACGTCCTGCTGCGCGCGGTTCAGCCGGTGGATCTCGTCGATGAAGAGCAGCGTGCGCTGCCCCGCGCGGAGCGCGCGGCGCGCGGTGTCGACCGCGGCGCGGATCTCCTTCACGCCGGCGACGACCGCGGACAGCTCCTCGATGCGCGTCGAGGCGGTCGCCGCGAGGAGCCGCGCGAGCGTCGTCTTGCCGCTTCCCGGCGGCCCCCAGAAGAGCACGCTCGGGAGCTCGCCGCCCTCGACGAGGGCGCGCAGCGCGGCGCCGCGGCCGACGAGCTTCGCGTGCCCGACGACCTCGTCGAAGCTTCGCGGGCGCATGCGGTCGGCGAGCGGTCGCGCACTGCGATCGCCGCGCTCCGCGTCGCCCGCGCCGCCGGCCCCGCCGCCCGCACTGCGGGGAGCGGGCCGGTCGGGCTGCGGCGGAAAGAGCAGGGGAGCGTCGTCGTCGGTCACGCGCGGATGCTAGCCGGGCGCCGCCGCCCGCCGAGCCCTTGAGCGGCGGCCGCGCGGGTGGGATCATCGCGCCGCCCGCACCCCCCGCCCCGAGCGCGCCGAGCGGGCGCGCGCCGCCCGCGACGGAGCACGGCGACACGAGATGGCGAACCGCGACCGACGCAGCACGGACGGGCGAGGCTGACGATGGGCATCCGGCGCGTCGGCGTGTGCCTCAAGCCCGACCAGCCCCAGGCGGAGCCCGTCGTGCGCGCACTCCGCGCCTGGCTCGCGGAGCGCGGGATCGACGTCGCCGCGGATGCACAGTGCGCGCCGTGGTGCGGCGTCGAGGCATCTTCGCCGAGCGCGCTCGCCGAGGGATGCGATCTGCTCGTCTCGCTCGGCGGCGACGGCACGCTGCTCTCGGTCGCGCGCGCGGTCGGGACGCGCGCCGTTCCCATCCTCGGCGTCAACCTCGGCACGCTCGGCTTCCTCACCGAGGTCTCGGTCGACGAGATGCTCGACGTGCTCGCGGGCGTCCTCGACGGACGCGCGACGCTCGTGTCGCGCATGCGACTCTCCGTGCTCGTGCGGCGCGACGGGCGCGAGGTCGCGCAGTACCAGGCGCTCAACGAGGCGGTCGTCGCGAAGAACGCGCTGTCGCGGATGATCGACATCGAGGTCGCCGCCGACGATCTCGCCGTGACGACCTATCACGGCGACGGCCTCATCGTCGCGACACCGACCGGCTCGACGGCGTACTCGCTCTCGGCCGGCGGGCCGCTCGTGCTGCCGGGGACGGGCGTGATCGTGCTGACGCCGATCTGCCCCCACTCGCTCGCGCAGCGCCCGCTCGTGCTCCCGCAGGCGTCGCGCGTCGACGCGACCGTCCGCACGCGCGGCAGCGACGTCTCGCTGACCGTCGACGGGCAGCAGGGCCTCGCGCTCGAGGACGGCGACCGCGTGACGGTGACGCGCTCGCCGCACCCCGTCGAGGTCGTCGCGTCGCCCGTGCGCAGCCGCTTCGACATCCTTCGCACGAAGCTCCACTGGGGCGAGCGATGATCGAGACGCTGCGCATCCGCGACGTCGCGATCGTCGACGAGGTCGCGCTCGAGTTCGGTCCCGGCCTCAACGTGCTGACGGGCGAGACCGGCGCGGGCAAGTCGATCGTGCTCGGGGCGCTCTCGCTGCTCGCCGGCGCGCGCGCGTCGGCCGACCTCGTGCGCGACGGCGCCGAGCGCGCGGAGGCCGAGGCCGTGTTCCGCACCGCGGCGCTCGGCGACCTCGAGCGCGAGCTCGAGGCGCTCGGGCTCGGCGCCGCCGCCGAGGGCGAGGCCTGGGAGCACGAGCTCATCGTGCAGCGCAGCGTCGAGCGCGCCGGCAGGAGTCGCGCTCGCGTCGGGGGCGCGCTGCTGCCGGTGACGGCGCTCGCCCGGCTGTTCGAAGGGCGCATCGAGATCTCGAGCCAGCACTCGAGCCAGGCGCTGCTGCACGGGGAGACGCACGCGCGGCTGCTCGACGAGGCGGGCGGGCACGGCGCGCTTCGCGACGAGGTCGAGCGCGGCTGCGCGGCGCTGCGCGAGCTCGATCGCGAGCTCGTCGCGCTGCGCGAGGCCGCCGAGGACCGCGCGCGGCGCGAGGACTTCCTTCGCTTCCAGATCGAGGAGATCGACGCGGCCGGCCTGCGCGTCGACGAGGTCGCGGAGCTCGAGGCCGACCATCGCCGGCTCGCGCACGCGGAGCAGCTGCGCGAGGAAGGCGCGATCGCCGTCGCAGCGCTCGCGGGCGACGCGAGCGCGGCGGACGCGGACGCCGCGGGCGCGGTCGACCTCGTCGCGCGCGCGCAGCGCGTCGTCGCGTCGCTCGCGAAGATGGACGGCGACCTCGAGGCGCTCGGCGAGCGGCTGCGCGCGAGCGAGGACGAGCTGCGCGACGTCGCCGCCGACCTCGAGCGCTACGTCGATCGCCTCGACGTCGATCCGCGTCGGCTGGCGCGGCTCGAGGAGCGGATCGGCGAGGTCGAGAAGCTGCGGCGCAAGTACGGCGACGACGTCGGGCGCATCCTCGCGTTCCGGGAGGCGGCCGCGGCGGAGCTCGCGGGGATCGAGGGCGCGGACGAGCGCGTCGCCGCGCTCGAGCGCGAGCGCGCGGCGAGCGCGGCCCGGCTCGCGAATGCGGCGTCCGCGCTGAGTGCGGCGCGCGAGCGCGCCGCGAAGGCGCTCGCGCGCCGCGTGCAGGCGCCGCTGCGCGATCTCGCGCTCCCCGACGCGCGCTTCGAGGTCGCGCTGCGTCCGATCGACCCGCCCGACGGCTTTCCGTGCGGGCCCTCGGGCCGCGAGGCCGTCGAGTTCCTGTTCGCCGCGAACGCGGGGAGCGCGCCGCGTCCGCTCCAGAAGGTCGCGTCGGGCGGCGAGCTCTCGCGCGTCTTCCTCGCGGTGAAGAACGCGCTGCGCGGCGCCGGGCGGGGCATGGTGCTCGTGTTCGACGAGGTCGACGCCGGCATCGGCGGGCGGGTCGCCGAGCGCGTCGGGCGCTGCCTCGCGGAGCTGGCCGCGCACCACCAGGTCCTCTGCATCACGCATCACCCGCAGATCGCCGCGCTCGCCGACCGGCACTTCCGCGTCGCGAAGCGCAAGTCCGGGCGGCGCACGCTCGCCACCGTCGAGCGCGTGGAGGGCGAGGCGCGGGTCGACGAGATCGCGCGCATGGCGGGGGGCGAGGCGATCTCGCCGGAGACGCGCCGGCACGCGGAGGCGCTGCTGCGCGGCCGCGAGGCCTAGCGCGGGGGGCCGGGCGCGGCGGCGGGCCGCACTGGCCCTCCCATACATAGAGGCACGTGGGTCGCGGGCGGGGGACGGCCTGGAGGGCGTGCGGCCCCCCCTGGCGGCGGTCCGGCCGCCCGCGAGGCCGGCCTCGTCGGCACCGCAGCCCTCGCGGGAGGCTCCGAGGCGGGCGAGGCCTCCGCGCCGAGCCGCTCCTGCGCGGCCCGCGGACCGCCCGCAGAACACCCGACGCCCGCACCTGACGCGTTCCCGGGGTCAAGGGGCGCTCGACCGCTTCCGATGTGCAGGTCCGTCGCGAGGGCGGAGCCGCCGCGTGCCGGGCGCCGGCGCGGTGTGCTCCGTCTCACGCTCGGCCGTGCGCCGAGCGCTCGATGAGGAAGCGGAGCGCAGCCAGTGACGAGCGAGCGTGGCGCACGGCGCGAAGGAGCGAAGGGCGGGGCCGGCGGCAAGCCGGTACCTCCCGGCGCCTCGATCACGGTCGCGGGCGGCTTCTACGAAGGACTCGAGGTGCCGATCGACCGCGAGTGGCTCGTGATCGGGCGCGGGCGCAGCGCGGACCTCGTGATCGCCGAGCCGACGATCTCGCGGGCGCACGCGGCCGTCGGCCACGACGAAAACGGATTCTTCGTGCAGGACCTCGGTAGCACGAACGAGACGCACGTGAACGGAACGCGCATCGATCGCCAGGAGATCGAGGACGGAGACCGGTTGCAGCTCGGCAAGCTGCTGCTCGACGTGTCCCTGCCGCGTTAGGCGGGGGCCGACCGGACGAACGATTCGCCGGCGCCGCGCGGAGGGCGGGCGACGGACGACGCGAGGGAAGCCATGGATCTGTACACGTTGATCGTCGTCGGCGACGAGCGATCCCCGGTCCGCCGGTTCCAGGTGCCGAAGGTCACCGTCCACCGCGGAGCGGCGATCGCCGCCGTCCTCGCGATCGCGCTCGCCGCGGGAGGCTGGGACTACTGGCGCCTTCGCGCCGAGAACAGCGAGCTCCCCGAGCTCCGCGACGCCACGACGACCCAGGCCGAGAAGATCCGGAGCTTCGAGCGCGCGCTCTCCGACGTCGAGAGCCAGCTCGCGCGCGTCCAGGAGCTCGAGCGCAAGGTGCGCATCATCGCGAACCTCCCCGGCGCGAGCGCGACGGGCGGCGACGACATCTCCGACGTCGCGCCGGCCGACGAGCCGGCGCTCCCGACCGGAGTCCCGATCGAGATGGGACAGGGCGGCCCCGAGCCGGGCGAGGCGATGTTCGACGCCGCCGAGCTCGCAGCGCAGGGCGCCGTGGCGCTCTCGTTCGATCAGATGCACCTGCGCGCCGAACACCTCGGCGGGCTCGCGCAGTACCGCGCGACCGCACTCGACGAACTCGTCGAGCAGCTCGAGGACAAGCGCAACCAGCTCGAGTCGATGCCGTCGGTCTGGCCCGTGAAGGGCTGGCTGACGTCGCGCTTCGGTCCGCGCATCTCGCCCTTCACGGGGCGCCGCCACATGCACCAGGGCATCGACATCGCGACGCGACACGGAACGCCGATCGTCGCGCCCGCGCGCGGTCGGGTCGTCTTCACCGGGCAGAAGGGGCCGCTCGGCAAGTGCGTCGTGATCGATCACGGCTTCGGCGTGCGCACGTTCTACGGTCACACGTCGTCGGTGGACGTGAAGACGGGTGACCGCGTCGAGCGCGGGCAGGTGATCGCCGCGGTCGGGAGCACGGGCCGGAGCACGGGCCCGCACCTCCACTACTCGGTCGAGGTGAGTGGCAAGTCGCGGGACCCGCTCGACTACATCCTCGACTGACGCGCACGCGCGGGCCCCGCGGCCGGGCCGGGGTCGGGCGCGCTCGCACAGCTGCTAGACTGCGCGCGCCCACACCCCCGCCACCCCGAGCGAGTCCGCACCATGCAGCGCATGCTCTCCAAGGTCTTCGGGACGCGCAACGATCGCGCCGTGAAGCGCCTGCGTCCGACGATCGAGCACATCAACGCGCTCGAGACCGACATGGAGGCGCTGTCCGACGACGCGCTCCGTGGGAAGACCGACGAGCTCCGCCGGCGCATCGCGGACGGCGCCTCGGTCGACGACCTGCTTCCGGAGGCGTTCGCGACGGTGCGCGAGGCCGCCAAGCGGACACTCGGGCAGCGGCACTACGACGTCCAGCTGGTCGGCGGCATCTTCCTGCACCAGGGCTCGATCGCGGAGATGAAGACGGGCGAGGGCAAGACGCTCGTCGCGACCCTGCCGACGTACCTGAACGCGCTGTCCGGCAAGGGCGTGCACGTCGTCACGGTCAACGACTACCTCGCGCAGCGCGACGCCGAGTGGATGAGCCAGATCTACGGCTTCCTGGGCATGAGCGTCGGCGTGATCAAGCACGGCCTCGACCACCAGCAGCGCTTCGACGCCTACCGCTGCGACATCACGTACGCGACCAACAACGAGCTCGGCTTCGACTACCTCCGCGACAACATGGAGCGGCGGCTCGAGCACTGCGTCCAGCGCGAGCTCCACTACGCGATCGTCGACGAGGTCGACTCGATCCTGATCGACGAGGCGCGCACGCCGCTCATCATCTCGGGCGCGTCCGAGAGCAACACGCAGATCTACCAGGTCGCGAACCGCGTGATCCCCTCGCTCACCAAGGGCGAGAAGGGCGACCACAAGGAAGGCATCGAGGAGACGGGCGACTTCCACATCGACGAGAAGGCGCACTCCGCGACGCTGACGGAGGAGGGCATCAAGAAGGTCGAGCGCATGCTCGGCGTCGCCAACCTCTACGACCCCGACATGATCCCGGTGCTCCACGCGGTGACGCAGGCGCTCTCCGCGCATGCGCTCAAGCGCCGCGACGTCGACTACGTCGTGCGCGTGAACGACGAGACGCGCAAGAAGGAGGTCGTGATCGTCGACGAGCACACCGGGCGCCTGATGCCCGGGCGCCGCTGGTCGGACGGCCTCCACCAGGCGGTCGAAGCGAAGGAAGGCATCGCGATCCAGAGCGAGAACCAGACGCTCGCCTCGATCACCTTCCAGAACTTCTTCCGCATGTACGGGAAGCTCGCGGGCATGACGGGCACCGCCGACACCGAGGCGCCCGAGTTCGCGAAGATCTACGACCTCGACGTGCGCGTCGTGCCCACGAATCGGCCGATGCAGCGCATCGACATGGGCGACGTCGTCTACAAGACGAAGCGCGAGAAGCAGTTCGCGGTGCTCGACGAGATCCGGGAGCGGCAGGAGAGCGGCCAGCCGGTGCTCGTCGGCACGATCTCGATCGAGGCGTCGGAGCTGCTGTCGCAGCTGCTCAAGAAGAAGGGCATCCGCCACGCCGTGCTGAACGCGAAGCACCACGAGCGCGAGGCCGAGATCGTGGCGCAGGCCGGGCGCAAGGGCGCGGTGACGATCTCGACGAACATGGCGGGGCGCGGCACGGACATCGTGCTCGGCGGCAACCCCGAGATGATGGCGCTGCAGAAGTGCAAGCACGACCGCAGCCATCCCGAGTTCGAGGCCGAGCTCGCGCGCTTCGAGGCCGAGTGCGCGGCCGAGCGCGAGGAGGTGCTCGCCGCGGGCGGTCTGCACATCCTCGGCACCGAGCGCCACGAGAGCCGCCGCATCGACAACCAGCTGCGCGGCCGCTCCGGCCGGCAGGGCGACCCGGGCTCGAGCCAGTTCTTCCTCTCGCTCGAGGACGACCTGCTGCGCATCTTCGAGGCCGATCGGGTCAAGCAGTGGTGGGACCGCGTGGGCGTCGAGGAGGGCGAGGCGATCGAGAATCGCCTGCTCACGCGCGTGATCGAGAACGCGCAGACCAAGGTCGAGGCGCGCAACTTCGAGATCCGCAAGCACCTGCTCGAGTACGACGACGTGATGAACAAGCAGCGGCAGGTGTTCTACGCGCGCCGCCGCCAGGCGCTCGCCGCCGTCGACCTCCACGACGAGGTGCGCGCGATGACGGAAGGCGTCCTCGTCCAGATCCTCGACCTCCACTGGCCGGACAAGGGCGAGCCCGACGCCTCCGTCGCCGCCGAGCTCGCGACCGCGATCGGCGACGTGTTCGGTGTGCAGTTCGATCCGGAGGCGCCGCCCTTCGCGGCCGACGGCCGCGTCGCGCGCGACCGCGACGAGCTCGGCCGCACCGTCCTCGACCGCCTGCTCGAGCTGCTCGAGGCGAAGCGCGAGCGCTGGAACGAGATCGCCGAGCGCAACGCCGACATCGGCTTCCCGCGCTACGAGCTCGTCGAGCGCGACGTCGCGCTCGGGGTGCTCGACGCACAGTGGAAGGACCACCTCCACACGATGGACGGCCTGCGCGAGGGCATCGGCCTGCGCGGCTACGCCCAGGTCGACCCGAAGCGCGAGTACCAGCGCGAGGGCTTCGCGCTCTTCGCCGAGATGGAAGAGCGCATCGACCAGCACACGGTGAATCGCTTCTTCCACCTCGAGCCGCGGGACCCGCAGGCGGAGTCCGCGCAGGCGGTGCCCGCGCCGCGCGTCGCGCCGCGCCACCCCGCGCTCGCGACGCCGTCGTCGCCGAACGCCGGCGGCGCGCCGGCGCGCACCGCGATCGAGGCGCGACGCGCCGGCGGCGCCGCATCCGCCGCCGCGGGGGGCGGCAAGGTCGGCCGCAACGACCCCTGCCCGTGCGGAAGCGGCAAGAAGTTCAAGAAGTGCTGCGGCGCCTGAGGGCGCCCTCTGGCACGCTCCCGCCTCCGCGCACGTGACGCGCCCCGCGCGTCCGCGCGCGACGGAGGGGGGACGATGGCGACTCGAGCGAAGCGCGCGACGAGCGCGAAGGCGCGCGGGCCCGGCGCGGGCTTCGCGGTGCCGGGCTTCCGGGCGGCCGGCATCCACTGCGGCATCAAGGCGAAGACGCGCGATCTCGCGCTCGTCGCGAGCGACGTGCCCGCGACCGTCGCGGGCGTGTTCACCACCTCGACGGTCGTCGGCGCGCCGGTGGCCTGGTGCCGCGAGCGCGTGAAGAAAGGCGTCGCGCGCGCGCTCGTCGTGAATTCGGGCGTCTCGAACGTCGCGATGGGCGAGCGCGGCAAGCGCGACAACCGCGAGGTGGCGCAGCTCGCGGCGTCCGCGCTCGGCGTTCCCGTCGAGCAGGTGATGACGTCGGCGACGGGCGTGATCGGGCACCCGCTGCCGATGGCGAAGCTGCGCGCGGGCATTCCCGCCGCCGCGCGCGAGCTCGCGCCGGAAGGCCTCGCCGACGCGGCGCTCGCGATACGCACGACCGACACGTTCACCAAGACGGCGCTCCGCCGCGTGCGCGTCGACGGCCGCAGCGTGACCGTCGCCGGCATGGCGAAGGGCTCGGGCATGATCGAGCCGCGCATGGCGACGATGCTCGCGTACGTCTTCACCGACGCCGCCGTGTCGGCGCCCTTCCTCCGCCGCCTCGTGCGCGAGACGGCCGATGCGACGTTCAACCGGCTCAGCGTCGACGGCGAGACGTCGACGAGCGACACGTTCCTCGCGTTCGCGAACGGAGTCGCGGGCCATCGCGTGCTGCGCGGCGCGCGCAGCGCGGGCGCCGACGCCTTCGCGCGCGCGTTCCGCGAGGTGTGCGAGTCGCTCGTGCGCGACCTCGCGCGCGACGGCGAGGGTGCGACGAAGCTCGTCACGATCGACGTGCGCGGCGCGGCGAGCGACGCGCAGGCCGAGCTCGCCGCGCGCCGCATCGCGAACTCGGCACTCGTGAAGACCGCGCTCTTCGGGCGCGACCCGAACTGGGGCCGCATCGTCCAGACGCTCGGCGCCGGGCGCGTGAAGCTCCGCGAGGAGCGCATGCGCGTGAAGCTGTGCGGCGTGCCCGTGTTCGCGAACGGCGCCGCCACCGGCGCGGCGGCGCGGCGGCGCGCCTGGGAGCGGATGGGAGCGCCCGACGTGTCGATCGAGGTCGACCTCGCCGCCGGCAAGGCGTCGACGCGGATGTGGACGTGCGACTTCTCGTACGACTACGTGCGCATCAACGCCGAGTACACGACCTGAGCCCGGGCCGGGTGCCCGGCCCGGAGCGCCGACACCGGGCGGGGGCGCGGCCGGCCGCCGAGCGCGTTCCCGGGGCCGTGGTCGCGCCCGGACGCCTCTGCTAAACACGCGCGACTTCACACGTTCCGACTGGCCCCTGCGGTGCTCGGTGCAGGCGGCGGCGCGCTCCGCGCGCCGCGTCTTCGCGCCGGGTCGGGGCGCCGGGGCGCCGGGCGAGGGCCCGCGCCGCGGACGGAGCGGCAGACCAACCGCGAAGGAGAGTCCGATGTCCGAGACCCCGAGCGAGCCGACGCCGGCCGCCGAATCCACTGGCTTTGCCGCGGCCGTCGCCGCGGACGACCTCACGCCGAGCCTCGCGCCGCTCGACATCCCGAGCCTGCTCGAGTGCGGCGTCCACTTCGGTCACCAGACGAAGCGCTGGAACCCGAAGATGCGGTCGTACCTGTTCGGCGACCGCAACGGCATCCACATCATCGACCTCGACCAGACGCTCCCGCTCCTGCGCGAGGCCGTCGAGTACGTGCGCGACGTCGCGGCCGGCGGCGGCAAGGTGCTCTTCGTGGGCACGAAGAAGCAGGCCGCGCCCGCGGTGATGCACGCCGCGCACCGCTCGAAGCAGTTCTACGTGAACAACCGCTGGCTCGGCGGCATGCTCACCAACTGGAAGACGGTCAAGAAGTCGATCGAGAAGTACAAGGCCGTGCTCGAGACGCTCGCGGACGCCGAGCGCTCGGCGGAGCTCAGCAAGAAGGAGCTCTCCCGCCTGAACCGGCTCAAGACCAAGTACGACAAGTCGCTCGCCGGCATCAAGGAGATGACGCGCCTCCCGGACGTCATGTTCGTGATCGACGTCGGGATGGAGTCGATCGCCGTGGCCGAGGGCAAGCGGCTCGGCATCCCGATCATCGGCGTCGTCGACAGCAACAACGACCCCGACGACATCGACTTCGTGATTCCCGGCAACGACGACGCGATCCGCGCCATCGACTACTACTGCTCGCACGTCGCGCAGGCGTGCATCGAGGGCGCGGCGGCGCACCAGGAGCGGCTGCGCTCCGAGATGCCCGCGCGCGCCGCGGTCGAGGCCGCGGGCGGCCGCCGCGTCGTCGAGATCACGCAGGCGCCGCGCCGCTCGCGCAGCGCGTCCGGGCGCACGGCGAGCGCCGGCGGCTGGAGCGACAAGGAAGAGAACAAGGGCGAGGCCGCACCGACCGAGGGCGGCGAGGCCTGAGCACGCGTGCGACGTGCGCCGCGCGCCGGATGCGCGTGCGGCGCGCGCTCGCGCGACGACCCCGGACACCGACGGAGAGGATCCCGTGGCGATCTCAGCAGGCGACGTGAAGGCGCTCCGCGACCAGACGGGCGCGGGCATGATGGAGTGCAAGCGCGCGCTCTCGGACGCGGACGGCGACGTCGAGAAGGCGATCGAGCTGCTGCGCGAGCGCGGGCTCTCGAAGGCGGGCAAGCGCGCGGGGCGCGCCACGAGCGAGGGCGCGGTCGCGGTCGCGATCGCGGGCGCGCGCGCCGGCCTCGTCGAGCTCGGCTGCGAGACCGACTTCGTGGCCAAGACCGACGCCTTCCTGGCGCTCGCGCAGTCGGTCGCCGACGTGGTCGCCGCGAACCCGTCGCTCGACGGCCCGGCGGCCGTCGGCGCCGCGAAGCTCGGCGGCACCACCGTCGCCGACACGATCCAGCAGACGATCGCCAAGGTGGGCGAGAACATCGAGCTCAAGCGCGCGCAGGGGGTCGACGTCGGCAAGGGCGTGACGGGCGGCTACGTCCACATGGGCGGCAAGCTCGGCGTCGTGGTCGGCCTCGCGACGGGCGCGTCCGGCGCGGCGGTCGAGGAGCTCGCGAAGGACGTCGCGATGCACGTCGCCGCGGCCGATCCGTCGCCGATCGCGGTCGACCGCGACGGCGTCGACGCCGACGTCGTCGAGCGCGAGCGCCGCATCCTCACCAACCAGGCGAAGGAGAGCGGCAAGCCCGACGCCGTGGTCGAGAAGATGGTGAGCGGCCGCATCAACAAGTTCTTCGCCGAGCACTGCCTGCTCGAGCAGGCCTTCGTGAAGGATCCCGACACGACGATCGGCAAGCTCGTGGCGAAGGTCGCGAAGGACGTCGGCGCCGACGTCGCGGTCGCGAGCTTCGTGCGGTTCCGCATCGGCGAGGGCGGCGAGGCGACCGAAGGGTGAAGCCGGCCTACCAGCGCGTGCTCATCAAGTTCTCGGGCGAGGGGCTCGCCGGCGAGACGGGGCACGGCATCGATCCGAAGATCTTCGCGCGCGTGGCGCGCCAGATCCGCGACGTGCACGCGCTCGGCGTGCAGGTCTCGATCGTGATCGGCGGCGGGAACATCATCCGCGGCATCAGCGCCGAGAGCGAGGGCATGGACCGCGCTCAGGCCGACTACATGGGCATGCTCGGCACCGTCATCAACGCGATGGCGCTGCAGGACGCGCTCGAGAAGCTCGGCGTGCCGACGCGCGTGCAGACGGCGCTGCAGATCCAGCAGGTGGCGGAGCTGTTCATCCGCCGTCGCGCGATCCGCCACCTCGAGAAGGGCCGCATCGTCATCTTCGCGGGCGGCACCGGGAACCCGTTCTTCAGCACCGACACCGCCGCGGCGCTCCGCGCCGCGGAGATCGGCGCCGAGGTGATCCTCAAGGCGACGCAGGTCGACGGCGTCTACGACTCCGACCCGTCGAAGAACGCGGACGCGCGTCGCTACGAGGAGGTCACCTACGCCGAGGCGATGCGCGAGAACCTGCGCTTCATGGATCAGGCCGCGATCGCGCTGTGCCGCGAGAACGGACTCCCGATCATCGTCTTCGACATGGGCGACGAGGGCAACGTCAAGAAGATCGTGTGCGGGGAGTCGATCGGTACCCGCGTGCACGACTGACGGAAGCGCGCCGCGCACGCGCGACCCCGGGGAGGAGCGGCGATGGCCGACGAGAACGTCGAACTGGTGCTCGAGGAGACGCGCGAGGCGATGGACAAGGCGCTGCGCAGCCTGCGCCACGACCTGCAGGGCGTGCGCACCGGGCGCGCGAGCACGGCGCTCGTCGACGGCCTCCAGGTCGACTACTACGGCGCGTCGACGCCGCTCAACCAGCTCGCCAACCTGAGCACGCCCGAGGCGCGGCTCCTCGTGATCTCGCCCTTCGACAAGTCGACGATCCAGGCGATCGAGCGCGCGATCCAGGCGAGCGACCTCGGTCTCACGCCGTCGAGCGACGGCAAGGTCATCCGCATCCAGATCCCGCCGCTCACCGAGGAGCGGCGCAAGCAGATGGTGAAGCAGGTCCACAAGCTCGCCGAGGAGCACAAGGTCGGCGTGCGCGAGAGCCGGCGCGCGGCGCTCTCCATGGTGAAGGACCTCGTGAAGGACGGGCTGCCGCAGGACGACGGAAAGCGCGCCGAGAAGTCCGTCCAGGACCTGACCGACGAGTTCACGAAGAAGGTCGACGAGATGGCCCAGGCCAAGGAGAAGGAGGTGCTCGAGGTCTGACGCGCCGACGCGCCTCGAGCCGGATGCGCCCATGAGCTCCGAGCGCCGCTTGCAGCAAGGCCGGATGCCGCGCCACGTCGCCATCATCATGGACGGCAACGGGCGCTGGGCCGAGGCGCGTGGCGAGCCGCGCGTCGCGGGGCATCGCGCCGGCGTCGCGAAGGTGCGCGAGGTGATCCGCGGCGCGCACGAGCTCGGCATCGGCGTGCTGACGCTCTACGCCTTCTCGCTCGAGAACTGGAACCGCCCGAAGGACGAGGTCGTGGAGCTGATGCGGCTCCTCGAGGAGTACATCGACGTCGAGATCGACGAGGTGATCCGCAACGGCATCGAGCTGCGCGTGCTCGGGCGACTCGACCGGCTGACGCCGCGGCTGCGGCGCAAGATCGAGGGCGCGATCGCCAAGAGCCAGGGCAACGACGAGATGACGCTCTGCCTCGCGCTGTCCTACGGCGGGCGCGCGGAGATCGTCGATGCGGCGCGCCAGCTCATGCGCGACGCCGAGCAGGGCAAGCTGTCGCCCGACGATCTCGACGAGAAGACCTTCGCCGCCTACCTCTACGACCCCGAGATCCCCGACCCCGACCTGCTCATCCGCACGGGCGACGAGTACCGCATCTCGAACTTCCTGCTCTGGCAGGTCGCGTACGCCGAGCTGTACTCGACGCCCGTGATGTGGCCCGATTTCTCGAAGCAGACGCTCGTCGACGCGATCCTCGACTACCAGCGGCGCGAACGCCGCTTCGGCATGACGAGCGCGCAGGTGCGCGCCGGCGGCGCGCCGCCCGAGGGCGGCACGAGCGGCTCGTGAAGCGGCTCGCCGTCCTCGGCAGCACGGGCAGCGTCGGCGTGCAGACGCTCGCGGTCGTCGCCGCGAACCCCGACCGCTTCTGCGTCGCCGCGCTCGCCGCCGGCCGCAACACCGACGTGCTCGCCGAGCAGGTGCGCGCATTCCGTCCCGCGCTCGTCTCCGTCGCCGACGCGGACGGCGCGCGCGCGCTGCGCGAGCGGCTCGGCGCGGACGCCGCGGGCGTGCGCATCGCCCTCGGCGAGGAGGGGCTCGTCGACGTCGCCACGCACGACGCCGACCTCGTCGTCGCCGCGCTCGTCGGCGCGGTCGGGCTCGCGCCGACGCTCGCCGCGATCGAGGCCGGCCGCGACGTCGCGCTCGCCAACAAGGAAGTGATGGTGATGGCGGGCGCGCTCGTGAACCGCGCGGTCGCGCGGCGCGGCACCGCGCTCCTGCCCGTCGACTCCGAGCACAGCGCCGTCTTCCAGTCGCTCGCCGGCCACCGCGCCGAGGACGTCGCGCGCATCGTGCTGACGTGCTCGGGCGGGCCGTTCCGGACGTGGCCCGCCGAGCGCATCGCGCGCGCGACGATCGAGGAGGCGCTCGCCCACCCGAACTGGGACATGGGCGCGAAGATCACGATCGACTCGTCGACGCTCATGAACAAGGGCCTCGAGGTGATCGAGGCGCGCTGGCTCTTCGACCTGCCGCCCGAGCGCATCGACGTCGTCGTGCACCCGGAGTCGATCGTGCACTCGCTCGTCGAGTACCGCGACACGTCGGTGATCGCGCAGCTCGGCCTCCCCGACATGCGCGTGCCGATCGCGGTGGCGCTCGCCTGGCCCGAGCGCGTGGATCTCGACGTTCCCCGGCTCGATCTCGCGGCGGTCGGCCGGCTCGCGTTCGAGGCCCCCGACCGCGAGCGCTTCCCGTGCCTCGACCTCGCCTACGAGGCGCTCCGCGGCTCCGAGGCCGCCCCCGCCGTCCTCAACGCCGCGAACGAGGTGACGGTGGCCGCGTTCCTCGCCGGGCACATGCCGTACCCTGCGATTGCCGATGTCGATGCCGCCGTGCTCGAGGCGCACCTCGCCGAGGCGCGGGGCGCCCGCGTCCGCGACCTCGACGACGTGCGCGAGGCCGATGCCTGGGGCCGCGCGCGCGCGGGCGAGGCGGTGGCGAAGGCCGGCGCGCGCGCCTAGCGACCCCGGCGGCGACGGCCGGGAGGAGGACGAGCCGCAATGGCCCTGATCGACACGCTCGCCGCGTTCGTGCCGCTGCTCGGCGTCCTGATCTTCATCCACGAGCTCGGCCACTTCCTCGTCGCGAAGGCGTGCGGCGTGCGCGTGCTGACGTTCTCGCTCGGCTTCGGGTCGCCGATCGGCTTCGGTCGCCACCGGCTGCGCTGGGAGCGCGGCGGCACGGAGTACGTCGTCGCGTGGATCCCGCTCGGCGGCTACGTGAAGATGCTCGGCGAGAACCTCGCCGTGCAGGGCGAGGACCCGGAGCCCGAGGTCCTCGACGCGCGCCCCGACGAGTTCCTGAGCGCGAAGCCCGTCTGGCAGAAGCTCGCCATCAGCTTCGCCGGCCCCGCGATGAACCTGGCCTTCCCGGTCGCCGTGCTCGTCGTCGGCCTGTGGCTCGGCATGCCGCGCGCGGCCGCCGTCGTCGGGACGGTGGACCCGGGCTCGCCCGCGGCCGAGGCCGGGCTGCGCGCGGGCGACCGCATCGTCGCGATCGACGGCAGCGAGACGCGCTACTGGGACGACGTCGAGGAGGCCGTGCGCGCCGCCCGCGGTGGCGCGCTCCGCGTCGAGGCCGAGCGCGACGGCGCGCAGCTCGCCGTGCAGGTTCCCGTCGTCGTGCAGAACGGTCTCGACGAGATCGGGCGCGCCGAGCCGCGCGGCTGGATCGGGATCCAGAACGAGAAGCTGCAGCCGCTCGTCGGCGTGCCGGGTGCGCGCTCGCCGGCCGCGCTCGCCGGGCTGCGCTCGGGCGACCTCGTCGTGCGCGTCGGCGACGAGGAGATCGGCGACTGGAACGCGCTGGTCGCGGCGTTCGATGCGCGCGCGGGCGCGGCGGTCGAGGTGGCCGTGCGCCGCGGCGACGGCGCGAGCGGCGGCGCGGGGAGCGGCGGCGCGAGCGCCGCGCCGATCGCGATCGCACTGCCCGCGAGCCAGGGCCTCGCGGCGCTCGGCGTCGTGCCCGCCTCCGTGCTCGTCGCCGAGGTCGAAGCCGGCTCGGCGGCCGAGGAGGCCGGGCTCGCGCGCGGTGACCTCCTGCTCGAGCTCGACGGCCGGCCGATCGGCACGTTCCTGTCGTTCGCCGAGAGCGTGCGCTCGAGCCAGGGCCGCGCGCTCGCGCTCACGTACGCGCGCGAGGGCGACGTACGCGCGACGACGGTGACGCCGCGGCTCGTGCAGCGCGACACCGGCCTCGCTCACATGAAGGAGGACGTCTACCAGGTGGGCGTCCGCTCGTTCCCCGTGATGCTGCCGGGCGAGACGACGATCGAGCGCCACGCGAACCCGCTCGTCGCGCTGCCGCGCGCTTCCGCGATGGCCTGGGACATCACGAAGGTCTTCCTCAAGGGGCTCGGCCACATGCTGAGCGGCGGCGCGGGCATGGACTCGCTCGCCGGACCGATCGGCATCGCCCAGATCTCGCGCCAGTCGCTCGACCTCGGGTGGTGGGCCTACTTCCAGATGATGATGCTGATCAGCATCAACCTCGGGATCCTCAACCTGCTTCCGATTCCCGTGCTCGACGGCGGGCAGGCGCTCATCTACTCGATCGAAGGCATCAAGCGCTCGCCGCTCTCGCTGCGCACGCGCGAGATCGTGCAGGGCTTCGGGCTCGTGATGGTGCTGCTGCTGATGGGCGTCGCGATCGGCAACGACATCCTGCGGAACTGGTCGAGCTTCTTCGATTGGATCCGCGGGTAGCGCGCGCGCGCCGTGGCCCGTCTCCTGCTCGCGATCGAGTGCGCTTCGCGGCGCGCGAGCGCGGCGCTCGCGCGCGAGGGCGAGGGCGTCGTCGCGGTGCGCGAGGCCGACCCGGCGCTCCCGCACGCCGCGAGCCTGCTGCCCGCCGTGGACGCACTGCTCGCGGGGACGGGCGTCCACCTCGACGACCTCGACGCGTTCGCGGTCGCGGTCGGGCCGGGCGCGTTCACGAGCCTGCGCATCGGCATCGCCACCGTGAAGGGGCTCGCGTTCGCGGCGCCCGGCGTCGCGCCCGTGGTCGCCCCGGTGTCGACGCTCGGCGCGATTGCGCTCGAGACGTTCGAGGGCGCGAGTACGGAGGCCAGCGTCGACGAGCGCCCGGTCGCAGCCGTCCTCGATGCGCGGCGCGGCGAGGTGTACGCGGGCGTCTTCGAACGCCCGCTGCCGCCCGCGGGCACGGCCGACCGGCTCGCGCCGGCGTCGCCCGGCGAGCGCGTCGAGGCCGTCGCGGCGCTCGCTCGCGCGCTCCCGCCGCGCGCCCGCCTCGCGGGCGAGCCGCCGCGCGCGCTGCTCGACGCGCTGCGGGACGCCGGCCGGGACGACGTCGAGCTCGCCCCGCCGCCGGCGCGCCCGCGCGCGGCGGCGGTCGCGGCCCTCGGCCGCGCCCAGCTCGCGAGCGGGCGCGTCGTCGAGGCCGCCGCGCTCGCGCCGCGCTACCTGCGCCGCCCCGAAGCCGAGGAGAAGCGGCTCCGCGCCGAGCGGGCGGGGTAGTGGGCGCGCGCGGACGTGCGCCTTCGTCGGTGGACACCCCGGGGCGCTTCCCGTAGCTTCGCGGCCCTCGAGGGCGTGCGCGGTTCGGGCGCGCGCCCTCGCTCGTGAGTCGGGCCGGGCGGCCGACGGGCCGGGGCGCGAACGACGTTCTGCGAGCTGGGCCCGCACCGCTCGCGAACGGACCCGAGCACGGATCCAGAACGGCTTCGCAGGAGCCCGCGCGGGGCGCGACCGCAGTCGGCACGCACCTCCGGGCTCCCCAACGGCGAATCGACCGGTGCGCGCGCCGAGGCCGCGCCGCCCGCGATCCGCGGAGATGGACCTCGATGGCACTCGACATCTACTACGACAAGGACGCGGACCTCGGTCGGCTCGCCGGCAAGAAGGTCGCGATCATCGGCTACGGCAGTCAGGGGCACGCGCACGCGCAGAACCTGCACGCGTCGGGCGTCTCGGTCGTGGTCGGCCTGCGGAAGGGCTCGGCGTCGTGGAAGAAGGCCGAGGGCGCGGGCCTCGAGGTGGCCGAGGTCGCGGCGGCCGCGAAGGCCGCGAAGGTCGTGATGCTGACGCTGCCCGACGAGAAGGCGGCCCAGGTCTACGCGGAGGAGGTGGCGCCGAACCTCGAGCCCGGCGACTACCTCGCCGTCGCGCACGGGTTCAACATCCACTTCCAGGCCATCGCGCCGCCGGCGGACGTGAACGTGTTCATGGTCGCGCCGAAGGGGCCGGGCCACACGGTGCGGCAGAACTACGAGGACGGACGCGGCGTGCCGGCGCTGATCGCCGTCCACCAGGACCCGACGGGCGACACGAAGGCCGTCGCGCTCGCGTACGCGTCGGGCATCGGCGCCGGCCGCGCGGGCATCATCGAGACGAGCTTCCGCGAGGAGACGGAGACCGACCTGTTCGGCGAGCAGGCGGTGCTCTGCGGCGGCCTCGTCGCGCTGATGCAGGCGGGCTACGAGACGCTCGTCGACGCCGGCTACGCGCCCGAGATGGCGTACTTCGAGTGCGTGCACGAGGTGAAGCTGATCGTCGACCTGATCTACGAGGGCGGCATCGCGAACATGCGCTACTCGGTCTCGAACACGGCCGAGTACGGCGACTTCACGCGCGGCCCGCGCGTGATCGACGCCGCGACGCGCGCGCGCATGGAGGAGATCCTCGGCGAGATCCAGCGCGGCGAGTTCGCGAAGGAGTTCATCCTCGAGAACCAGGCCGGCTTCGTCGGCTTCAACGCGAAGCGCCGCATCGCGGCCGAGCATCCGATGGAGGAGGTCGGCGCGAAGCTGCGCGGGCTCATGCCGTGGCTGCAGCAGCGGCGGCTCGTCGATCGCTCGAAGAACTGAGCCGGCGCGCGGGCACCGGCCGCGCGCGCCGTCGAGCGCCGCGGCGCGCGCGCGGCGGCGCGCCACGAGGGGGAACGCGATGAGCGACGCGGCGCAGCGCGCGGCGGCGGCGGGCGATGCGCCCGGCGCCGCGTTCCGCGAGCGGCCGACCGAGTGGATCGTGCCCGACGCGTTCGCGCTCGGCGCGGTGCCGCTCGGGCTCGGCGCCCTGTTCGGCGCGCTCGGCCACGCGTGGCTCGCGGCGCTCGGGCTCGGCCTCGGCGCCTTCGTGCTCGCGTTCTTCCGCAACCCCGAGCGCGCGCTGCCCGGCGACGCCGACGCCGTCGTCGCCCCGGCCGACGGGCGCGTGATCGAGGCCGCGCCGGTCGAGCTCGCCGACGGCCGCAAGGCCGTGCGCATCGCGATCTTCCTCTCGGTGTTCGACGTGCACGTGAACCGCATGCCCGTCGCGGGCCGCGTCGTCGCGATCGAGCGCGCGGGCAACGCCTACCTCGCGGCCTTCAACCCCGACGCGCTCACGCACAACGTGCGGCTCGACGTCGTGCTCGCGATGGCGGGCGGCGCGCGCGTCGTCGTCTCGCAGATCACCGGGCTGATCGCGCGCCGCATCGTGTGCCACGCGAAGGTGGGCGACGCGATCGGGCGCGGACAGCGCTACGGACTGATCCGCTTCGGCTCGCGCACCGACGTCGTGCTGCCGCCCGAGGCCGTCCCGTGCGTCGCGCGCGGCGACCGCGTGCGCGGCGGCGCGACCGTGATCGCGCGGCTCGCGGGCGCCGACGGTGCGGGCGGAGCGGCGCGCGCGCCGGCGCCCGCGCAGGGAGGATCCACGACGTGAGTCGCGACACGCGCGAGGAGCGGCGCGCCCGGCGCCGCGCGCGCCGCGAGGAGCGGCGCATGGCCGGCGACCAGATCGGCGTCGCCGCCCTGATCCCGAACCTCTTCACGACGATGAACCTGGCGGCCGGCTTCTACTCGATCGTGCTGTCGGGCTCGGGGCACTACGAGCGCGCGGCCGTCGCGCTGATCTTCGCGGCGGTGTTCGACATCCTCGACGGCCGGCTCGCGCGGATGGCGGGCGCGACGAGCCGCTTCGGCTTCGAGTACGACTCGATCGCCGACACCGTCTCGTTCGGCGTCGCTCCCGCGATGCTCGCCTTCCACGCCGGCAAGTTCACGGAGCTCGGTTGGACGGGCTGGGTGCTCGGCTTCATGTTCACCGCCGGCGCCGCGCTGCGGCTCGCGCGCTTCAACGTGACGCCGCAGCGCTATCCCGGCCGCTTCGAGGGGCTGCCGAGCCCGGCGGCCGCGGGCATGGTCGTCGCGACCGTGCTCTTCGTCGGCTTCCTGCGCGAGGCGGGCCTGTACGTGTCGGTGCCCGCGCTGTTGCCGGCGTTCGGGCTCGCCGCGCTCGGGCTCCTGATGGTGAGCCCGATCCCGTACCACAGCGGCAAGGAGGTGCGCCTCCACCGCCCGCAGACCGCGGCCGTGATCACGGTCTTCGCGGCGGCGGTCGTGTTGCTGAAGCCGGGCCTCACGCTGTTCCCGCTCGGCGTCGCGTACGTGCTCTCCGGGCCCATCGCCTGGCTGCGCCGCCGCCGCCGCGGGACGACGCTCGAGACGCTCGCCGAGGCGTCGGCGCGCGCCGAGTCGGCCACCGCGTCGCAGGCCGACGACGCGCACCCCGGGCCGCCGCACTCGCTCCACTGATCCGACTCACCCGTCTCGCGGCGCCGGCCCGCGCGGCCCGCGTGCGCACCGGCCCGAGACCCGCACCCTCCGCAGCGAAGGAAGCTCCGTGGATCGCATCGTCCTCCTCCCCGGCGACGGCATCGGCCCCGAGGTCACGCGCGAGGCGCAGCGCGTGCTCGACGCCGTCGCGCGTCGGCACGGCATCGCGCTCGAGTACGAAGAGGCGGCGATCGGCGGCGCGTCGATCGACGCGCACGGCACGCCGCTCACGCCCGCGGTCGTCGACCTCTGCCGCGCGAGTCGCGCGGTGCTGCTCGGCGCCGTCGGCGGCCCGAAGTGGGACGCGATGCCCGTCGACACGCGGCCCGAGAAGGGCCTCCTCGGCATCCGCAAGGCGCTCGGCCTGTTCGCCAACCTGCGCCCGGCGAGCGTCTTCCCGTCGCTCGCGGCCGCGAGCGCGCTGCGGCCCGAGATCGTCGCGGGGATCGACATGCTCGTCGTGCGCGAGCTCACGGGCGGCCTCTACTTCGGCGAGCCGCGCGGGCGCGCGGTCGAGAACGGCCGCCGCATCGCGCGCAACACGATGGTGTACGACGAGGACGAGATCGCGCGCATCGCGCGCGTCGCGTTCGACGCCGCGCGACGGCGCCGCCACCACGTCACGCACGTCCACAAGCAGAACGTGCTCGAGGCCTCGCAGCTGTGGGTCGAGGTCGTCGAGGAGGTGGCGAAGGACTACCCGGACGTCGAGCTCGCGCACCAGCTCGTCGACTCCGCGGCCATGCTGCTCGTGCGCGAGCCGAAGCGCTTCGACGTGATCGTCACCGAGAACCTGTTCGGCGACATCCTGTCGGACGAGGCGGCGATGATCACGGGCTCGCTCGGCATGCTGCCGTCGGCGAGCCTCGCCGCGGGCGGCGTCGGGCTCTACGAGCCCGTGCACGGCTCGGCGCCCGACATCGCGGGCCGCGATCTCGCGAACCCGCTCGCCGCGATCCTGTCGGTCGCGATGATGTTCGAGCACACGTTCGACGCGCCCGCGGCGGCGGCCGAGATCCGCGATGCCGCGACGCGCGTGCTCGAAGAGGGCCACCGCACGGGCGACCTCGTGCTCCCGGGCGAGCGGCGCGACACGATCGGATGTCGCGCGATGGGCGACCTCGTGCTCGCGAGGCTCGGCGCGTGACGGCGCCCGCGCGCCGCGAAGGCCTGCGCATCGCCGTCGCGGGCGCGAGCGGCGCGGTGGGGAGCGAGCTCGTCGCCGTGCTCGGCGAGCGGCGCTTCCCCGTCGCGGAGCTCCTCCCGTTCGCGACCGATCGCTCGCTCGGCCGCGACGTCGAGATCGACGACGAGGTGATCGCGATCGAGGCGGAGGCGCCGCCGCTGCGCGGCCTCGACCTGCTCTTCGTGTGCACGCCGCGCGGTGCCGCGCTCGACCTGGTGCGCGCCGCGCTGCGCGCGGAGGTCGCGTGCATCGACTGCTCGGGCGCGCTCGCGCGCTCGGCCGAGGTGCCGCTCGGGCTCGCCGACCGCAGCCCGGCCGCCGAGCTCGTGGGCGCGCCGCTCGTCGCCGCGCCGAGCGGCCCCGCGCTCGCGTGGGGTCGCGTGCTCGCCGCGCTCGACGACGCGGCCGGCGTCGAGCGCGTGACGGGCACCGTGCTCCAGAGCGCCGCGCACGCGGGACGCGACGGCATCGAGGCGCTCTCCGACGAGACGGTCGCCGTGCTCGCGCAGCAGGAGCCTCCCGAGCCCGCCGTGTTCGCGGGTCCCGTCGCGTTCGACTGCCTTCCGCGCGAGACGGCCGCCGAGGCGGAGGCCGACGAGGACGCGCTCGCCGCCGAGCTCGCGCGCGTCGTCGCGCGCATCCTCGGGCGCGACGTCCCGCTCGACGCGGCGTTCGTGCAGGTGCCGGCCTTCGTCGGCGAGGCGAGTGCGCTCACCGTCGAGCTGCGCCGCGCGCTGTCGCCCGAGGAGGCGCGCGAGGTGCTCGCCAAGACGGCGGGCGTCGCGCTCCACCCGGCCGGCGACGCGCTGCTCGCCGGCCCGACGCTGCGCGACGCGGCCGGCAGCGACGACGTCCTCGTCGGCGGCGTGCGGCGCGACCGCGCGCACGCGAACGGGCTCGCGCTCTGGCTCGTGGCCGACCCCGTGCGCATCGCGGCGAGCAACGCGGTCAAGCTCGCCGAGGCGCGCACGCAGCTGCACTGACGGCGGCGCCCGCGATGCCGCGCTTCCGCTTCACGCTCGAGTACGACGGCGCGCGCTTCGCCGGCTGGCAGCGCCAGGGGCAGGGCGAGCGCACCGTGCAGGAGGAGCTCGAGCGCGCGCTCGCCGAGCTCGCGGGCGGGCGGCGCGTCGAGGCGATGGGCAGCGGGCGCACGGACGCCGGCGTGCACGCGCTCGCGCAGGTCGCGAGCGCGTGGCTCGACACCGCGCTCGATCCGGCGACGCTGCAGCGCGCGCTCAACGCGAAGCTCCCGGCCGACGTCGCCGTGCTCGCCGTCGAGCAGGTCGCGGACGACTTCGACGCGCGCCGCGACGCGCTCGCGAAGCTCTATCGCTATGCCATCTGGAACGCCCCGCAGCGCTCGCCGCTGCGCGCGGCCCGCGCGCACTGGGTGCCGACGGGCGCGGACGGGCGCGGCCTCGACGTGGAGGCGATGCGCGAGGCCGCCGCGCAGCTCGTCGGCGAGCGCGACTTCGCCGCGTTCTGCGCCGCCGGCTCGAGCGTGGCGACGACGGTGCGGCGCCTCCTGCGCCTCGACGTCGTCGCGCGCGCGCGGCCGGAGGGGCGCGAGATCGAGATCGAGGCCGAGGGCGCGGGCTTCCTGCGCCACATGGTCCGCAACCTCGCGGGAACGCTCGTCGAGGTGGGGCAGGGACGGCGCGCGGCGGGGTCGATGCCCGCGCTGCTCGCGTCGCGCGACCGCGGCGCTGCCGGGCCGACCGCGCCCGCCTGCGGGCTCGCGCTCGTCGCGGTCCGGTACGCCCGGGCCGGGGCCGCCGATTCCGCCGTGGAATCGGACGGTTGACGGGCGGATTCGCGGCCCCCGCACCTTGACTGCGGGCCGCCGAACCGGTACCCGTTCGCGCTCCCGCGCGCCGGCCCGTTCGGCCGCGCCGGGACATTCCGAGCGATCCGATGCGAGCGGGCCCGGGAGACCGGGTCCGTTGCGTTGTGCGGTGCCGGCGGGGCCGGCGCCGCTCTCGACAACGGGCCCGACGAGGGCCGGAGGACACCCGCGATGGGAGCTGCGGCTCACCGCGCGACGCAGAGCGCCCGGCCCGGCGAGGTCGAGCGCACGTGGTACGTGATCGACGCGGAAGACGTCGTGCTGGGGCGGCTCGCGACGCGCGTCGCGTCCGTGCTGCGCGGCAAGCACAAGCCCACCTTCACGCCGCACGTCGACACCGGCGACCACGTCATCGTGATCAACGCCGAGAAGGTGCGGCTCACCGGGCGCAAGCGCGAGCAGAAGCTCTACATCCGCCACACGCTGTACCCGGGCGGCATCCGCACGGTGACGGCGGACAAGCTGCTCGCCGGCCCGCACGCCGACCGCGCGGTGCGCAAGGCGGTGGAGGGCATGCTGCCGCGCAACTCGCTCGGCCGGCAGATGCTGACGAAGCTCAAGGTCTACGCGGGGCCCTCGCACCCGCACGCGGCGCAGAAGCCCGAGGAGCTCTCCCTTGATCAGTAGTGAGATCAATGCGACTGGCAAGCGAAAGACGGCGGTCGCGCGCGTGCGCCTGCGCCCGGGCGCGGGCCTCGTGCTCGTGAACGGCCGCCCGGCCGACGAGTACTTCGGGCGCGTCGGCGATCGCCTGCTCGTCGCGCAGCCGTTCGAGGTGACGAGCCTCGCGGGCCGCTACGACGTGCACGCCTCGCTCTCGGGCGGCGGTCCCACGGGCCAGGCCGGCGCGCTGCGCCACGGCATCGCGCGCGCGCTCGAGAAGCTCGACCCGAGCCAGCGCGCGACGCTCAAGCGCGCCGGGCTCCTCACGCGCGATCCGCGCAAGAAGGAGCGCAAGAAGTACGGTCAGAAGGGAGCGCGCGCGCGCTTCCAGTTCTCGAAGCGCTAGTCGCGCCTCGTCCGCGCGGCGTGCGCCCGAGCGGCGCGGCGCACGCGGAAGACTCGTGGAGACGGGAGGCCGCGCGCGGCCTCCCGTTTCTCGTTCGGGGCGCGCGCGCGATCGCGCGGACGGGCCCCGACGAGGAGGACGGACATGCGGGTCGGCATCGCCGGCGCCAGCGGCTACACGGGCCTCGAGCTCGTGCGGCTCGTTCCGCGCCACCCCGAGCTCGAGCTCGTCGCGATCACGTCCGAGCAGCGCGCGGGCATGGCCGCGGGCGACGCCTTCCCCGGCCTGCGCGGCCTCGTCGACCTGCGCTTCGAGGGGCTCGACCCGAAGCGCCTCGCCGAGCGCGTCGACGTCGCGTTCTGCTGCCTGCCCCACGGCGGCTCGGCGCGCGCCGTCGCCGAGCTGCGCGCCGCGGGCGTCGTCGTGGTCGACCTCTCGGCCGACTTCCGGCTGCGCAGCCGCGACGACTACGCGCGCTGGTACGGCGAGCACGCCGCGCCCGACCTGTTCGGCGCGGCCGTCTACGGCATCCCCGAGCTCCACCGCGCCGAGCTCGCCGGGGCGTCCTTCGCCGCAGCGGCGGGCTGCTACCCGACGTGCACGGTGCTGCCGCTCGCGCCCTTCCTGCGCGAGGGGCTCGTCGAGACGACGGGCATCGTGGTCGACGCGAAGTCGGGCGTCTCGGGCGCGGGGCGCACGCTCGCCGACGGCTACCTGCTCGCCGAGCTCGAGGGCAACGCGCACGCCTACAAGCCGGGGAGCGTGCACCGCCACGTTCCCGAGATCGAGCAGGAGCTCGCGCTCGCGGCCGGCGTCGACGTGCGCGTCGCGTTCGTGCCGCACCTGCTGCCGACGACGCGCGGCATGCTCGCGACGGTGTTCGCGCGCCCGAAGCGGCCGATGTCGAGCGCGGACGCGCGCGCCGTGCTCGAGCGCGCGTACGCGAACGAGCCGTTCGTGCGCGTCCTGCCCGAGGGCGAGACGCCCGCCATCGCATCGGTGCGCGGCACGAACTTCTGCGACGTCGCGGCCGTGTCGGACGAGCGCTCCGGTGCGCTCGTGCTGCTCTCGGCGATCGACAACCTCGGCAAGGGCGCGAGCGGGCAGATGATCCAGTGCCTGAACGCGATGCGCGGCTGGCCCGAGACGCTCGGGCTGCTCGCCGGCCCGCTCCTCCCGTAGTCGCGCGCCGCGACGCAACGCCGTTTCACCAAGCGCGCGCGTCGCGCGTCGATCGACGTGCGCGCGCGGTGCGCGCGCGGTGCGCTGCGCGCGGGTGCGATCGCGACGATCGGGAGCTTGCTCCGATTGACGCTCGCGAGACGAGCGGGCTATAAACCGTCGAACCGAAGCCATGGGAGAGGCATTGCGCGCCTTCACTGCTTCGCGCGTCCGTCACCGGCACGCGGGGAGCCGGGCGATTCCGCTCGGCGACCGGGTGCACGGGTGACGCCGCCGGTGCAGGCGGCGACGATCCCGGGACCGCGCGGTCCCTCCCTCCCGGTTCCCGTTCCTCTCGCGAAGCCCTCCGCCGCGAACGCTCGTTCGCGCCGGGCGGGCGCGCGCGCGGGGTGCGGGGCGGTTCGCGACGCGGGCGGGGGGCGTGCCGCGTCGGCTCACGGGTTCGCGCTCTTCGAACCGCGCGCACGGCGAGCACGCCGACCGTCGACCGACGGCGGCGAGGCTCGACCGGCTGGGCGCTGAGGACGGCCGATGCGGGGGGTCCAGTCCATGCAGAAGCGATCGACGAAGTTCATCTTCGTGACGGGCGGAGTGCTGTCGTCGCTCGGGAAGGGGCTCGCGTCGGCCTCGATCGGCGCGCTGCTCGAGGCGCGCGGGCTCACCGTCACGTTCCTCAAGCTCGACCCGTACCTGAACGTCGACCCGGGGACGATGAACCCGTTCCAGCACGGCGAGGTGTACGTCACCGAGGACGGCGCCGAGACGGACCTCGACCTCGGCCACTACGAGCGCTTCACGACGACGCGCATGAGCCGGCTCAACAACGTGACCGCCGGCAAGATCTACGACTCCGTGATCCAGAAGGAGCGCCGCGGCGACTACCTCGGCGGCACCGTGCAGGTCATCCCGCACGTCACCGACGCGATCAAGGAGCGCGTGCTCGCGGCGGCGCAGGGCGTCGACGTCATCCTCGTCGAGATCGGCGGCACGGTCGGCGACATCGAGTCGCTGCCCTTCCTCGAGGCGATCCGCCAGATGCGCGCCGACGTCGGCCGCGACAACGTCTGCTTCGTGCACGTCGCGCTCGTGCCCTACGTCGCGACGGCGGGCGAGCTCAAGACGAAGCCCGTGCAGCACTCGGTGAAGGAGCTGCAGTCGGTCGGCATCGCGCCCGACGTCATCCTGTGCCGCACCGATCGCTTCCTGCCGAAGGGCGTGAAGAGCAAGATCGCGCTCTTCTGCAACGTCGACGACGACGCGGTCGTCACCGCCAAGGACGTCGACACGATCTACGAGGTCCCGCTCGTCCTCCACCAGGAAGGCCTCGACGAGAAGCTCTCGCAGGTGCTGAACATGTGGACGGCGCGGCCCGACCTGCGGCGCTGGGAGGAGCTGATCCACAACGTCCGGCACCCGAAGTGCGAGGTCACGATCGCGATGGTCGGCAAGTACGTCGACCTCACCGAGGCCTACAAGTCGCTCAACGAGGCGCTCGCGCACGGCGGCTTCCCGATCGGCGCGAAGGTGAACATCGAGTACGTCGACTCCGAGAAGTTCGAGGACGCGCACGTGCTCGCGCACGTCGACGGCATCCTCGTGCCGCACGGCTTCGGCGAGCGCGGCGCCGAGGGCAAGATCAAGGCCGTTCGTTATGCGCGCGAGAACAGGATCCCGTACCTCGGCATCTGCTACGGCATGCAGATGGCGGTGATCGAGTTCGCGCGCCACGTCGCCGGGCTCGAGCGCGCGAACTCGACGGAGATCGATCCGGCGACGCCGCACCCGGTGATCGACTTCCTGCCCGAGCAGCGCGCGGTCGCCGACAAGGGCGCGACGATGCGGCTCGGCGCCTATCCGTGCGCGCTCGCCGAGGGAACGCGCGCGCGCGAGCTCTACGGCCGGGCCGAGATCTCCGAGCGCCACCGCCACCGCTACGAGTTCAACCCGGCCTACCGCGAGCGGCTCGAGGCGGCGGGCCTCGTGTGCTCGGGCACCTCGCCGGACGGCCGGCTCGTCGAGGTCGTCGAGCTGCGCGACCACCCGTTCTTCGTGGCCTCGCAGTTCCACCCCGAGTTCGCGTCGCGGCCGTTCGAGCCGCACCCGCTCTTCGAGGCGTTCGTGCGGGCGGCGGCCGAGCACCGGCACGCCGGCTGACGGGAGGGGCGAGGGCGGACGCGTCGGCGCTTGAACGCGCGATCGCTTTCGTCTACACCCTGCGCTTCGCGTGGGACGTTAGCTCAGTTGGCTAGAGCACCGTGTTCACACCGCGGGGGTCGGAGGTTCGAATCCTCTACGTCCCACCACGCATCGCCCGCCGAATCGATGGATCCGAGCCTCTCGTCCCGCGCCGCGCGGGCCGCGGGCTCGCTGGCCCGGTAGCTCAGCTGGATAGAGCACCAGCCTCCGAAGCTGGGGGTCGCGCGTTCGAATCGCGCCCGGGTCACCATCCGCCGTTCGCGCGCCCGGTCGCGGGCCCGGTCGCGGGCACGGGGACGCCGCTCGCGCCGCGCCGGGGGCGGCGCTGTCTCACGCGAGCGCGAGCACCTCGTCGAAGCCCTCCCGCACGCACGCGACGAGCGCGTCGAGGTCCGGCACGGCGGCCGCGTCGGCGTTGAGCGAGACGTTCGCCATGTCGTCGATCGTGAAGAGCGTGGCGTTGACCGCGGCTCCCGAGAGCGGGCCGAAGGTCAGGAAGGCGCGGGCGCGCGCGCCCGCGACGAAGACCGGGGCGGGAATGCCGGGCACCGAGCTCGCGACGAGGTCGTTCTTCGTCGCCGAGGCCGCATAGGTGCGGAGCGCGAGCGGGAGCGGGAGCCGGTAGAGCACGCCGGCGACGACGTCGGAGTAGGCCTGCGCGGGCTCGTCGCGCGCCTCGGCGACGACGGCGTGGTGCGCGCGGATGCGGCGCGCCGGGTCGGGTTCGTCGATGCGCAGGGCGAGGCGGGCGACGGCGATGTGCGTGCCCGCGACGTCCGAGTCGGCCGCGGCGTTGCGCAGGCTGATCGGGATCGACGCGTTGAGCGCGGCGACGGGCTTGCCGTGCCGCGCGTGGTAGCGGTGGAGCCCGCCCGTCACGCCCGCGAGGAATGCGTCGCTCACGGTGCCGCCGGCGGCGTGCGCGGCGGCCTTGAGCGCGGCGATCGGCACCTGGAACGCGTCGACGTGGAAGTTCGTCGAGCGCGCCGTCATGACGGGGCTGAGCGGCCCGGGCATGTCGGCGAGCAGGCGGCGCAGCGAGGCGAGGTCGCGCGCCGCGGACTGCGCCGCACCGACCGGGTCGCGCGCGACGTCGACGGCCTTGCGCGCGCCCGCCCACAGGCGCCCCGGCACCTGCGCGAGCCGCTCGCGCACCGCCTCGCTCGAGAGCCGCGCCACGTCCGCGTCCTCGCCGGGCTCGAGCGCGCGCGGCGGCGGGGCGGCGCGCAGGTCGCCGTCGGGCGCGAGGTCGAACGAGTGCCGCATGATGCGCACGCCCGCGACGCCGTCGGTGACGGCGTGATGCATCTTCCACAGGATGGCCGCGCCGTTCTCGCCGCCCGGCCCCTCGCGCAGGCCGTCGATCGCGTAGAACTCCCACGGCGGGCGCTCGGGGTCGAAGGCCTGGCGTCCGATCGCGGCCGTGAAGTCGAGCAGCTCGCGCATCGTGCCCGCGCCGCCGAGGCGCAGGAAGCGCAGGTGATAGGCGAGGTCGAAGTCCTCGGCCCACGCCCAGATGGGCGTCGAGACGAGCTCGGGCATCGGCACGATGCGCTGACGGAGCCGCGGGATCTCGGCCGCCATGCGCGCGATCTTCGCGGTGAAGCGGGCGCGGTCGGGCGGCGCGTCGAGGACCGTCACCGAGAGGAGCGTCGACCGGAAGCGCCGGTCCCGCTCCATGCGCCACAGCATGGCGTCCTGCTCGCCCATCGCGCGCGGGAACTCGATCGTCGCGTCGGACACGTCCTTCCGTCCCTTCCTTTCCGGGCTCGCCGCGCGCCGGGCGCGCTCGCCTAACGAAGCGCTTCCCGCGCCGGCCCGCGGTGGCGCGCATAGGTCTCGCGGATCCACTTCGCGCCGGGGTGGTCCTCGAAGCGGCGGGTGAACGCGCGCAGCGCGGCGGGGACGGGCGCGGGGAACGCCATGTCGGGGTGCGCGGGGCCGGCGAGCGGCGCGAGCAGCGAGGCCGCCGCGAGGTCGGCGACGCTGAACGCATCGCCGACCAGGTGGCCGCTCGGGCCGGGCTGCGTCGCGAGCTCGTCGAGCGCGCGCTCGACCGTGGCGAGCCCGCGCGCGACGTCCGCGTCGTCCCGCGTGCGGTAGGCGCGCGCGATCAGGCGCCGCGCGACGGGGAACATGCCGCGGTAGAGCGCGCGCTTCGCGCGCGCGTGCCCCTCGCTGAAGAGCGCGCACATGTAGGCGCCCTCGTCGAGCAGCACGCGGAAGACGACCTGGCGCGCGGCGGGCCCGACCTCGTCGTCGAAGCGCCGCTCGATGGCGAGCGCGCGCTCGCGCTGCGCCGGGTCGGCGGGGTACAGCGGCGGCTCCGGGTAGCGGCGCTCGAGCTCGGCGACGATCGCGGCCGAGCCCTGCACGACCGCGCCGTCGACGAGGAGCACGGGGGTCGTCGAGGCCGGCGCGATGCGCGCGACGCGCGCGCGGTGCGGGCCGGGCAGCAGGTTCGTGCGCGCGTGCGGGATGCGCTTCCAGTCGAGCGCCCAGCGCGCCTTCTCGTTGAAGGTCGAGTACGGGAACTGGAGCAGCTCGATCCGCGCCATCGGGAGGCGCGAACCTATCACGGCGCCGCGTCGCCCGGTGCGCCGACGCCGTCTTCCGCCACCTCGAAGCCGGGCTCGCTCCGCCGCCCGCCCGGCAGGAAGTGGCGGATGCGCCGCGCGCCGATGCCGTGCGCGCGCGCCCACTGCGGGCTCGCCGCGCGCGCGGCGAGCGGGTCGAAGCCGCGTTCCGCGTCGAAGGGAACGCCGTGCGCCGCGTAGTAGTCGGCGAGCGTCGCGCGCGTGGCCGTGCCCGTGGCGTCCCGCCGCACCCAGAGCTCGCTGTTCGCGCTCGCGAAGGCGCGGAGCCACGCGGCGTCGCGCCGCGCGCGCTCGGGAGCGGGCGCGGCGTCCAGCCAGTCGCGCTCGACGAGGAGCAGGTCGAGCGCGAAGTCGTCGGCGAGGTCGAGGGCGCCCGGGCGCCCGGTCGCGATCACGTGACCGGCGCGCACGATGCCCTCGCCGATCTCGGGCCAGCGGCCGTCGGCGAACACGAGGTAGCGCCCGTTCAGCACGAGGTTCAGGTAGCCGCCCCACTCGGCGCGCGCGAAGAGCCTCCCCTCGAGCGGCGTGCCCGCGCGCGCGAGCTCGTCGAGCAGCGCGGCGCTGCGCACCGGGAACGCGTTCGGCGCGAAGAGCGTCCCCGCGCGCACGCGCTCGATGCGACGCGCGACGCCCTCCGCGGGCGCGAACAGGAGCGGCGCGGCGACGAGCGCGCCGAGCGTCGCGAGCACGGCGACCGCACAGCGCGTGCGCTCGCCGGCGCGCGCGAGCGCGCGCGACGCCTCGGCGCCCGCGAGCGCGACGGGCGCGAACGCGAGCCAGGTGAAGCGCATCGTGCGCAGCGGTGCGACGGCGCACGCGAGTGCGACGGCGGCGGGTGCGAGCGGCGCGCCGCGCCGCGCCAGGGCGAGGGCGGCGGCAGTGCCGGCCGCGAGTGCGATCGCGAACGCCGCGAGCAGCGCGCGCGCCGTCGGGTCGCCCGCATAACGAAGGATCGGCAGCCACTCGAGGCTCAGGCTCGCGTTCACGCGCGCGGACTCGACGAGGTACGGGAAGAGCGCGACGTGGTTCGGCGTCGCGACGAGTGCGAGCGCGCACGCGCCCGCGAGCTGCCACACGCGGCGCGGGTCGCCGCCGCCGAGCGCGTCGCGCTCGCGCGGCGCGGCGGGTCGCAGCCGTCGGTCGAGCGCGTCCGCGAGCGCGTAGCCCGCGACGAGCGCGGGAAAGAGCACGGCCGCCGAGTGCGCGTTCGCCCAGAGCGCCGTGGCGATCGCGAAGCCCGCGATCTGCGCCGGGCGGAGCTTCGGGCGCGCGACGAACGCCGCCCCGTAGAGCGCTGCGCCGACGAGCAGGTTGACGACGTGCGGCCGGACCTGGAAGCGCGCGGCGGCGCCGACCGTGCAGACGACGAGCCCGGCGAGCGCGAGGCCGCGCGTCGCGCCGGCGCGCCGCAGCAGCGCGTAGACGAGCGCGACGAAGGCGGCGGCGGCCGCCGCGTGCGCCCAGCGGAACGCGGCGATGCCCGCGCGCGCGAGCAGCTCCCAGTAGCCCCACTGCACGAGCCATTCGTGCGCGACCATCGGCGCGCCGCCCGCGGTGTAGGTGAACGGCTCGGTCCGCGGCACGGCGCCGTGCGCGGCGATCCAGCGGCCGAGCGCGAGGTGCCAGGCGAGGTCGCCGTTGTCGACGGGCGCGAGCATCGCGAGGCTCGCGAGGAAGGCCGTCGAAGCGACGGCGAGCGCGACGACGACGGGGTGCTCGGCCGCGTCGGCCGCGCGCGCGAGCCAGCGGGGGCGGCGCCGCCCGGCGGGTGGGATGCACGCGTCGCGCGCTGCGACGGCGCGCGCGGCGCGGGCGCGCGCGTCGGGTCCGATTCCAGGGGCAAGGACGCAGGCCTCGACGTGGCGCGCGCGGCGCGGCGGTGGAGAAGCGTCGCCGCACCGCCGCCGCGGCGCGCGACGCGCGCGAGCGTAGCGGCTCGCGCGCGGCGGCGAGCCCCGGGTCGCGCGCGGTCGCGAGCCCGGGGGTCGCGCGCGGTCGCGAGCCCGGGGTCGCGCGCGGTCGCGCGAAGCGGGCTGCTAGGCTCGCCGCCGTGATGCGCACCGCTCCGCCGCCGTCGGGACCGGGCTTCGCGTGAGCGCCGACGGAGCCGGGCCCGAAGGCGGTCGCGCGAGCGGCGACCGCGCGGCGCGCGCCGCGATCGCGTGCGCCCTCCTCGCCGCGGCCGCGGCGGCCGCGCTCTTCGCGGCGGTCGTCGCGCTCCGCTTCTCGCATCCCTACGAGCTCGAGTGGATGGAGGGCGGCATGCTCGCGCACGTGCGGCGCGTGCTCGACGGCCGCCCCGTCTACGCGAAGCCCGACCTCGAGTTCGTCTCCTACCTCTACCCACCGCTCTACTACTGGGCGGGCGCGCTCGCGAGCCTCGTCGTCGGCGAGGGATTCGGCGCGCTGCGCGGCGTGTCCGTCGCCTCGACGCTCGCAGTGTGCGCCCTGCTCGTGCGCATCGCGCACCGCGAGTCGGGCCGCTTCGCGGGCGGGCTCGTCGCGGCGGGCCTCCTGCTCGCGGGCTACGAGCGCAGCGGCGCGTGGCTCGACCTCGCGCGGGCGGACGCCTTCTACCTCGCGTGGATCGTGCTCGCCGTCGAGCGGCTGCGCGCGTCGTCGTCGACCGCGAGCGCCGTGCAGGCCGGGCTGGCCGTCGCCGCCGCGTTCTTCGTCAAGCAGTCGGTGGCCGTGATCGCGGCGCCCGTGTGGCTCGTGCTCCTCGCCGTCGATCGCCGGCGCGCGTTCGCAGCGGCGCTCGGCGCCGGCGTTCCCATCGCGCTCGGCACGCTGGCGCTCGACGCCGCGCACGACGGCTGGTTCCTCTACTACACGTTCACCGTTCCGCGCGCGCACCCGCTCGAGCCCGGCCAGGGGGCGGCGTTCCTGACGCGCGACCTCCTCGCCACCTACGGCTTCGCGCTCGCGCTGTTCGGCGCGTACGCCGCGCAGGTCGCGGCGCGCGTTCGCGCGCACCGGGCGCGCTCCGCGCCGTCCGCACCGCGCCCGGCCGCCGGCGACGCGCTCTTCGCGGCGTTCCTCGTCGGCGCGGCCGCGAGCTCGGGATCGGTGCGCGCGCTCGTCGGCGCGCACACGAACAACCTGCTGCCGGTGTTCGCCGCGGCGTCGCTGTGCGCGGGCGTCGCCTTCGACGCGTTCGCGGCGCGGGGCGGGCGCGCGGCCGTGCTCGCGGGCGCGGCCGTCGTCGCGCAGGTCGCGCTCCTCGCCTACGACCCGCGTCCGCTCGTGCCGACGGCGCGCGACGTCGCCGCGGGCGACGCGCTCGTCGCGCGACTCGCGGCGATCGACGGCGACGTCTGGATCCCGAACCACGGCTATCTCGCGCGGCGCGCGGGCAAGCGCGAGTACGCCCACACGCTCGCGATCGACAACCTCCTGCTCGACGACTTCGGGCCCGCGCGCCGCGACCTCGAAGCCGAGCTCGTGCGCGGCCTCGCCGAGCGGCGCTTCGCCGCCGTCGTGATCGAGTCGGACGGACGCTATGGCGGGCTCGCGCAGCGCTTCTACGGGGCGGGCGCGCCGCTCTTCGCGGCGGACGACGTGTTCTTCTGCGTGTCGGGGGGACGCATCCGCCCGGAGACGCTCTACGGCGCGGGCGCACCGCCGCCGCTCGGCGCGGACACCGCCGCGCCGAGCGCGCCGTCGCGGTAGAGGAAGAGCGCGACGAAGCGCCCGTCGGGCAGCTGCACGTGGCCGAACGCGTAGTCGCGCCGGAAGCGCGGGTCGGCCAGCAGGTCGAGGTCGGACGGGAACGCGGGCTGGAAGGCCTGCTCGATCGGGAGCGGCGCGGCGGACGCGCGCGGGATGCCGACGAGGACGACGTCGGGCCGCTGGTCGAGCACCCACGCGCCGTCGTGGCTCTCGTGGCCCGGGACGCCGAGCGCCTTGCCGGGCGCGCGCGCGACGCGGGCCGACGTGAGCCCGAGCATGTCGACGACGGGGAGCCGACTCGCGAAGCCGACGGCGCCGATCGCGTTCGCGGCGATGGTGGCGTCGGGTGCGCGCGCCGCGAGGAAGCGGCCGAGGTCGCCGAGGTCGCGGATGCGCGCGTCGTCCGTGCGGAGATAGGCGATGTCGAAGCCCGCGAACGAGTTCGGCAGGCACGCGAGCGGGAGCGCGGCGGCGACCGCGACGAGCGCGCGGCGCGCGAGCCCGGCCGGCGGCGCGAGCAGCGCGCCGACCGCATGGCCGAGCAGCAGCGCGACGAGCGGCTGCGCCCATGCCCACATGCGGTAGTAGACGAGCGCGTCGCCGCCGATGCGCAGGTACCAGACGACGAACGCACCGAGCAGCGCAGCCGACGCGAGCCGCGGATCGGCGGGGCGCCGCGCGAGCACGCCGAGCGCGAGCGCGACGGCGACGAGCGGCGCGAACGCGTGCACGCGCAGGTAGTGCCACGTGAAAAGCGCGCCGCGCTCGACGATCGCGAGCGAGAGCGGGTGCGACTTCGCGTAGTACGTGTTCGGGAGCGGGTCGCCGTAGTAGGCGAGGGCGGCGACGGCGACGGCGCCCCACGCGAGCACGCCCGCCGCGGCGAGCGGCCACGCGACGCGGAGCCCTCGCGCGAGGGCCGCGCGCAGCGGTGGCGCGCCCGCGTCGCCGTCGCGAACGGCCGCGCGTGCGAACGCGAGCCAGGCGGCGAGCGCGAGCGCATAGCCCGCGCCCTCGGGCCGCACGACCGCCGCGACCCCGAGCGCGCCGGCCGCGAGCGCGACGGCGCGTCGCCCGCCGCTCGCCGCGCCCGCGGCGCTCTTCGCCGCTCCTGCGGCGTTCTTCGCCGCTCCTGCGGCGCCCTTCGCCGCGCCTGCGGCGCTCTTCGCCGCTCCCGCGGCGCCCTCCGCTGCGAGCGCGGCGAGGAGGAGCGCGAGCGCGAACAGCGGCCCTTCGAGTCCCGCGGTCGTCCAGAGCGCGAACGGGCCGCTCGCCGCGAGCCACGCACAGCCGACCGCGGCGGGGAGCGCGCTCGTGTAGCGGTGGGCGAGCGCGAGCGCGACGGCGAGCACGCAGCCGAGCGAGGCGACGACGCCGACGGCCTGCGCCGCGCCGACGAGCGGCGCGCCGAGCGCGCCGAGCGCCGCGACGAGCGCCACGAAGCCCGGGTTCGAGAAGCCCATCACGCGCTCGCCCGGATTGAAGACGAGCCCCTCCCCGCGCAGCCAGTGGTCGACGTAGCGGAGCGAGATGTAGGCGTCGTCGGCGACGTGGTCGAAGTGGCGCGCGTGGAGCCAGAGCGCGAGGCCCGCCGCGAGCGCGACACCGAGTGCGGCGGCGCGCGCCCGCGCGGCGTCGGGGCGCGCGCGCGCGCGCGCTGCGGCGCCGGTCACGGGTGCGCCTCGCGCGGCGGGAGGCCGGGCGGCGGCCGGATGGGCTCGCCCGCGCGGGCGCGCCACGCGCGCTCGCAGGCCGCGATGCGCGCGTCGTCGAGCGGCTCGGCGCGGCGCTGCACGAGCACGTCGCCGTTCGGCGCGACGACGGTGTTCGGCGCATAGCATGCGAGGTAGTCGGGCGGCGCGACGCGCTCGTGCGCCATCTTGCGGAGCGCGGCGGGAGGGGGCGGCGTGCGCGCGACGACCCAGTCGTTGAGGCCGACCATGTCGAGGATGGCGACGTTCGGCAGCACCCAGCCGAGCAGCCCGACGTTGCCTGCGAGGAGCACGTCGCGATCGCCCCACGACAGCGTCGCGCCTTCGTCGCGCGAGGGCAGGAGCGCCTCGAGCGAGCGCAGGTACACGGCGTGCTCGCGGTGGCGCATGCAGACGTGGCGCGGGATCAGCCAGGCCTGCCAGCGGTCGAACGGCGCGGCGAGCCAGCGCAGGGGCGGCGGCAGGTGCGGCGCGACCGGTGCGACGAGGACGTGTGTCTCCTCGCGCGTCGCGAGGTCGCGCGTGAGCGCGTGGTGCATCCACGGGATGGGCCACGAGAGCGCGACGAAGGCGGCGAGCAGCGCCGCCGTCGCGCGCGGCGACGCGCCGGCGTCGGCGAGCAGCCACGCGAACGACGCGAACGCGAGCGGGACGAGGTGCGCGTAGACGCGGTACTCGAAGTGGTCGCCGCCGACGCGCAGCGTGTAGTAGGCGAAGTGCGCGGCCACGACCGCGGCGACCACGACGGGCGCGAGCGCGGGCGGCCCGCCGCCGCGCCGCACGCGCGCGACGGCCCACGCGCCCGCGGCGGCGAGCCAGACCCACAGTGCGTACTCGACCGCGAAGCTCGCCGCGTAGCGGAGGCCGCTCTCGGGCCAGGCGCCGAGCTGCTTCGCGTAGTAGGTGTTCGGCAGCCACTCGCCGTAGAACGCGCGGCGCCACAGCAGGTGGGCGACGGGCAGGGCGAGCGGTGCGAGCAGCGCGAGCGCGGCGGGGCGCGCCGCGCGCGCCGCGAGGACGGCGGTGCCGAGCACGAGCAGCCACCCGTCCGGGCGCGTCAGTGCGCCGGCCGCGGCGAGCGCGCCGAGGGCGAGTGCGCGGCCCGGGCGCGTCGCGACGTCGCGCTCGAGGGCGAGGCACGCGAAGCCCACCACGCACAGCGTGAACAGCGACGTCTCGAGCCCCGAGCTCAGCCACGTGACGAACGTGCGGTTCGTCGCGATGCCGAGCAGCGCGAGCGCGGCGAGCGCGGGCCGCCACGGCTCGAAGCGCGCGGGCAGGCGGGCGCGCCACGCGATGCGCAGCGCGAACGCGAGCGTGCCGAGCCCGAGCGCGAAGGAGAGTGCGTTGGCTGCGCGCGGCGGGGCGATGCCCGTCGTCGCCCACACGGCGCCGAGCAGCGCGATCCAGCCGAAGTTCGTGTAGCCCTCGACCGGCAGGAAGGGGGGCGGGTTCCAGACGAGACCGCGGCCGTCGAAGGCGTTCGAGAGATACCGGAACGAGATGAAGGCGTCGTCCGTGAGGAACCACATCTCGCGCCAGCCGACCCACGCGAGCACCGCCGCCGCGGCGTAGATCGATGCGACGAGGGCGCGGCGCGACATGGCGCGCGGAACGTACCCCACGCGATGCGCGCATGTTACTCTCGCTCGCCCTCATGCCCGCACGCGATCGCCCGTCGCCCGATTCGCTTCGCTGGGTCGAGCGCGCCGGCATCGCGCTGCTCCTCGCGCTCCTCGGATCCGCGTGGTGGACGACGGCCTGGGTGTCGGACGACGCCTTCATCACGCTGCGCACGGTCGACAACGCGCTGCACGGCCACGGGCTCGTCTGGAACGTCGGGCAGCGCGTGCAGACGTACACGCACCCGCTGTGGATGGGACTCGTGCTCGTCGCCTCGTCGCTCACCGGCGAGCTCTTCTTCACGCTGCTCGCGCTCTCGGCCGTCGCGACGGCGGTCGCGCTCGCCGTCCTCGCGCGCGGCGTCGGCGCGTCGCGCGCGGGGGTCGCGCTCGCGCTCGCGGCCGCGCTCGCGTCGCGCGCGTTCGTCGACTACGCGAGCTCGGGGCTCGAGAACCCGCTCGTGCACGCGCTCGTGCTCGGCCTCTTCGCGGTGTGCGCGCGGCGCGGCGAGGGCGAGGGTCTGCAGCTCGCGCGCGTCGGGCTCCTCGCCGCGTGCCTGCTCACCCGTCTCGATCTCCTCTTCCTCGCCGCGCCGCTCGCGGCGTTCGCGTGGCGGCGCGACGGGCTCCCGCGCGCGCGCGTCGCGATCGCCGGCGTCGCGCCGCTCGTCGCGTGGGAGGCCTTCTCGCTCGTCTACTACGGAGCGCTCGTCGCGAACAGCGCGCTCGCCAAGCTCGCGGCGGGGATCCCGGTCGGCGCGCGCGTCGCGCGCGGCGCGCTCTACTTCGCGTCGAGCCTGCGGGACGATCCGGTGTCGATCGCGCTGCTCGTCGGCGCGCCCGCGCTCGCCTTCGCCGTGCGCGACGCGCTGCGCGTCCCGGGCGCGGTCGCCATCGCCGCGCACTGCGCGTGGGTCGTGTGGGTGGGCGGCGACTTCATGCGCGGGCGCTTCCTGACGCCCGCGCTCGCCGTCGCGCTCGCGCTGCTCGCGCGCGCCGGCGCGGGGCGCGAGCGCGCGGCGTGGGCGGGCGCGGCGGCGCTCGCGATCGGGACGGTCGCCATCCCGTACCTCTCGCCCTTCGTCGCGCGCGACTACGGCCCGGAGTGGCACGCCGCGATCGACGCGCACGGCTTCGCCGACGAGCGACACTTCCACGTCGACATCTCGAGCCTCGCGAGCGCGCGCCGCGGCGAGGGCTTCGCGTCGGCCGACGAGCCGGAGCGCGTGCGCGAGGCGCGCGCCGCATGGTTCCGCGACCCGTGGATCGATGCGCTCGCCGCGGTCGGCGTGCTCGACGAGGGAGACGCCTGGCCGCCGCGCAGCGAGGCGGAGGCGGCGCGCGTGCGGCCGGTGCTCGTGAAGGGCGGCGTCGGGCTGCTCGGCTACCGCATGGGGCCGGGCGTCCACGTGATCGACTACCACGGCCTCGGCGACCCGCTGCTCGCGCGGCTTCCCGCGCTGCGCGAGGACCCGGTGCTCGCGCGGCTCATCCCGCGGCTCGCGCCACTCGGGTGGCGCACGGGGCACTACCTGCGGCCCGTGCCGGCCGGCTATGCGGCGTCGCGGAGCGCGGGGGAGAACCTCGTCGCCGACCCCGACCTGCACGCGCTCGTCGACCGGATCGACCTCGTGACGTCGGGGCCGCTCTTCGCGGCCGAGCGCTGGCGGGCGATCGCCGACCTGCACGGCGCGTTCGCGCGCGAGCGGATCGCGCGCTGGGCCGAGCGGCGCCGCGTCGCGGGCGCGCCCGAGCTTCGTTAGTCGGAGCCCTCGGGCGCCGCTTCGAGCAGGCCCTTCTCGAGCTGGTACTGGTGGCGACAGGCCTTCTCGACCGTGTCGAGCTCGTGCGAGACGCGCGTGTCCTCGAACGTGACCTCGAGCGGCGGCACGGGCGGCACCCAGACGAGGGTCGATACGTCGACCGGCGCGCGCTTCAGGTTCGAGATGTCGATGCCGTACTCGCGCTGCACGGCCGCGATGTAGCCGTCGAGGTCCTTCGGGCCGAAGCGCGTCGACCACAGCATGTCGTCGTAGAAGAGCAGCTTCACGCGGCCGGCGTAGCCGAGGTGCTCGAAGCGGCCGACGCGGAGCGTCTTCGAGCGCGAGCCCGGGCACGTGCCGCGCGCGGGCACCTCGTGGTCGAACACGATCTCGTGCGGAAGGTCGGCGACCTGCGCGACGACCTCGTCGAGCGTCGCGAGGCTGTGGAACGGCCCCGCGAGCGCGCTCGGCGGCGCGCCGTCGGGAACGCGCTCGACCGGCGGCGGCTCCTCGAACAGGCGCGGCGCGCGGCGAGCGGGCGACTCCGACTGCACGATCTCGGTGGGCTGCTCCTCGTAGCAGCCCGCGCCGAACGACGACGCAACGGCGAGCGCGAGCAGCGCGGCCGGAGCGGCGGACGCCGCGGCGCGGGCGCGGGTGCGGGGGCGTCGGGGCGCGGCGGGAACGGCGGGCACGGCGGCGGAAGCGGGCGACATCGGCGCGGACCTATATCACCGCGGGCGCGCGCCATCCAGCCGCGCCGAGACCGCGCCCCGACCGCGGCGCGATGGCGCCGCGCCCCGCGCGGCTAGCGGTGCGCGGTCCGGCGCGCGGCGGCGAGCACAAGGCGCGCGGCGTCGGCGCAGCGCAGCGCGCGCTCGCGCGGCGGGAGCGCGGCGAGCGCGTCCGAGAACACCTCGACACCGATCGGTGCGCGCGAGCCGATCGCGTCGAGCATCGCCACGACCGCCGCGACGTCGCTCGCGCCTTCGCCCGGCAGGAGCCGCTCGCGCATCGTCTCGCGCATCGGCGGGCCGTGCGGCTCGCGCGGCGCGTCGTTGACCTGCACGCCGCGGACGAGCGCGCCGTCGAGCGCGCGCAGCGCGTCGGCGTCGCCGCCGCTGCGGAAGTGGTGCCAGGTGTCGAGCATGATGCCGCCGTTCGCGCGGCCCGCGCGCGAGGCGATCGCGGCCGCGGTCGCCGCGTCGGGGATGCCCGTCCACGGGAGGAACTCGATCGCACACGCGAGGCCGTGCTCGGCCGCGCGGTCGCACACGCCGGCGAAGGCCTCGGCGGCGCGGTCGACGTCGACGGGGCCGGGCAGCGGATGCGGGCAGTTGAGCACCGTGCCGCCGACGCCGTCCGCGATCGCGAAGAAGGCCGCTTCGTCGCGACCGAGCATCGCGCTCGCGTCGGCGCCCGGGAGCGCGCCGCGCGCGTCGGCGCGCAGCCAGCCGAGGTAGGGGTCGAGCTCGGCGACGGCGAGGCCCGCGTCGGCGAGCCGCGCGCGCACCTCGGCGAGGGCGAGCCCGTCCGCCGCGGCGCGCTCGACGTCGTCGACCGTGAGCGAGATGCCGGTGTAGCCGGCGGCCGCCGCCGCCTCGATCTTCGCGCGCAGCGGCGCGTCGCCGAGGGTTCCCGAGCAGAGCACGAGGTCGTCGGGGCCGAGCACGAGCCGCTCCTAGGTGGGCGACGCCGCGAGCCGGCGCCGGTCGACGCGCGCCGCGAGCCGCGCGCCGAGGTCGAGCAGCGGTCGCTCGAGCGCGACGAACATCGCCGCGGCGAGCGCCCACGAGGCGAGCGCGCAGGCCGCCGCGAGCGCCGCGACCCACGGCCCCATGCGGGGCGCGCGGAACATCGCCGAGAACGGGCCGCTCATCCACGCGAACAGGACGTACGGGTGCACGAGGTACATGCCGTACGAGACGCGCGCGATCGGCGCGAGCGCGCGCGCGGCGAGCGCGCGGCTCACCGGCGACGTCGCGTGCAGGACGTGGGCGACGAGCGCCGCGGTGCCGAAGGCGAGCAGCGGGAACTGGAAGAGCAGTCGGAAGGCGCCGCCCGCGTGCGGGCTGCCGAACGCCCACACGGAGGCGATCGCCCCGGCGCCCGCGGCCGGGAGCCAGAGGCCGGCGCGCGCGACGAGGCGGCGCAGCGCGTCGGGGAAGTGCACGTGCGCGTAGGCGACCGCGACGCCGGCGAAGAGCTCGTCGAACCGGAAGTGCGACTGGAAGTAGACGGCGCGGACGGAGCTCCCGGGATCGGCGGCGAAGACGGCGGCGCGCGCGGCGAACGGCCCGAGCAGGCCGAGCGCGAGGACGGCCGCGTGGGCGGCGCGCCCGCGCCCGCGCACGAAGAGCCACAGGAGCGGCGGGAGCACGAGGTAGAAGTGCTCCTCGATGCACAGCGACCACGCCCAGCTCATCGGGCTCGGCGCGCCGGGCGGCGTCCAGTAGTTCGCGACGTACAGGAACGCCGGCCACGCCGCGGCCCGGAGCGCGCCGAAGTCGCGCGTCTCGAACAGGAAGGCGAACGCGCGCGGCGCGTGCGGTGCGACGACGAGGAGCGCGGCGGCGAGCACGACATAGTAGGCGGGGAAGATGCGCAGGCTGCGGCGCACGAGGAACGAGGCCCAGCCGATGCGACCCGTGCGCGCGAGGTTGCCCAGCAGGATGCGCCCGATCAGGAAGCCGGACAGCACGAAGAACACGTCGACGCCCGACCACAGGTTGAAGAGCCAGCGCTGCACGGGAGAGAACGCGCCCGCCGCCTCGCCCCGCGCGGTCGTGTAGGCCGAGAACACGGAGGCGTGGAACGCGACGACGGCGAGGATCGCCAGCGCGCGCAGGCCGTCGAGCGCCGCGACGTGGCTCGCGGGGCGCTCGAAGAGGTCGCGCCGGATGCGCGCGATCAGCGCGCGAGCTCCTCGCGCGCCGCGCGCGCGACGCGCGTGCCGTCGAAGAACGCCGGGTTCGCGCCGCCCCAGAGCGCGACCGCGTTGCCGAACACGAAGTCGCGGAAGTCGGCGCGCGTGATCCACCCGTGCTCGACGAGCTCGTGCGCCTCGAGCAGCACCTCGCTCATGTCGGGGACGTCCCAGTGTCCGATGTCCGAGCTGAAGAGCGCGCGCAGGCGCGCGCCGCCCGGGTTGCGCGCCGCGTCGAACGCGGTCGCGTTCATGGGGTCGTCGGCCTCGCAGCCGAAGAAGAAGCGGTCGGTGAAGATCGCGCGGATGTCGTCGACGCTCTCGATGCCGCTGCGCGCGAACTCGTCGAGCCGGCTGCGGTCCTCGTCGGGCTCCGACAGCATGTGCAGCGCCTCGTCGAGGCGGTCGAGCGCCGCGAGCTGGCGCGCGTCCCCGTAGCGCCGGAACAGCTCCTCGAGCCGCGCGCGGTCGAGCTCGCGCGGGTCGTAGTGGTGGATGTGCTCGCGGTTGCGCTTCTCGTAGTGGCCGACGAGATCGGAGTAGAGGTTGCAGCCCCAGCCGACGCCGCCTTCGAGGAACGCGAAGCGCAGGCGCGGGTGGCGCTGCGGGACGCCGTCGAGGAAGAGCGCCCGGCAGATCGCCTCGCCCGCCGCCGCGAAGTTGCCGAGGTGGTTGAAGACGTAGTTCGTCGTCGACGCGCGGCTCCCCCAGCCCATGCCCGTCGAGTGGAACGTCGGCGCGACGCCGAGCTCCTCGCAGCGCCGCCACACCGGCGCGTAGTCGTGCGGGCTCTCGACGCCGAACGTGTCGAGCCAGCGCGCCGCGCGCGACGCGTGGCTCCCGGGCAGCGGCCGCATCGCGTACGCGCCCATCAGCACGGCCTTCATGCCGAGCTCGCCGACGGCGTGGTCGAGCTCGTCGATCGCCTCCTGCGGCGAGTACATCGGGACGACGGCGACGGGGGCGATGCGGTCGCCGTACTTCGCGTAGGACTCGGCGCGCACGCGGTTGAACGCGCGGCACGCGGCGGGTCGCAGCTCGTCCTGCTCGAGGTGGTAGGCGGTGAGGCCGTAGGTCGGGTAGACGACCGCGAAGTCGATGCCGAGCTCCTCGAGGCGCTCGGCGAGGAGTGCCGGGAGCATCGCGGTCGCGCGGTCGAGCGTGTTGCGCGCGGGCAGGCCCCACCACGGGATGCGCGGCATGCCGAGCGCGCGGCGCTGCTCGACGTCGAGCGCGCGCGCGAGCGTCGCGCCGGCGAGCACCTGCTCGAAGCCCGCGAGCACGCGATCGCCGGCGATCGCGAGGAGCTCGTCCTTCACGGCGGGCAGGAACTCGATGTCGTGCCCGTCGCCGTCGATCACGGGATGGTCGAGCTCGGCGCGCAGCGCGCGCACGCGGCGCGCGGCGTCGGCCGCGGAGTCGGACGTCGGGACGGACATGCGGGCGCTCCTTGCGGGTCGGGCCGCGCCTCGGCGCGGCCGCGCGCATCCTACGCGCGCCGCGCGCGGGCGGCCCCCGGGATTCGAGACGGGCCGATCCGTTTCTGATAGCCTGCGCGCGGTCCACGGCGAGGGTGCGCGTGAGCACGGGAACCGGCACGGAGCCGCGCGGCGGCGAGCAGAGCGAGGCGGATCGGGCGCCCGCGCCCGGGCGGCCGCGCAGCGAGGAGGCGCATCGCGCCATCCTCTCGGCGACGCTCGAGCTGCTCGTCGAGGTCGGGTTCTCGGCCCTCACGATCGAGGGCGTCGCGCAGCGGGCCGGCGTCGGGAAGGCGACCATCTACCGCCGCTGGAGCTCGAAGCTCCCGCTCGTGATCGAGGCCTACGGCCTGCTCCCGCAGCTCGAGGACGTCGACACCGGCCACGTCGTGACCGACCTCGAGGAGATGCTCCGCAACTACCTCCGCCTCCTCACGTCGACGCCGCTCCGCGGCGTCATCCCGAGCATCGCGGGCGAGCGCGCGCACAACGAGGAGCTCTCGGAGCTCTTCGATCCGATCGTGCGCGAGCGCAGGCGCCCGCTGATCGCCGTGCTGCGGCGCGCCGTCGCGCGCGGCGAGCTGCCGGCCGACGTCGACCTCGACCTCGCGGCCGACCTGCTCGTCGGGCCGATCACGACGCGGCTCTTCTTCGGCTCGCGCATCTCGCCGAAGATGGTGCAGCCGATGGTGCAGATGGCGCTCTGGGGCCTGGCCGGCGGTCGCGGCCTCGCGCCGCCCGCGGGCGGGCGACGCTAGGCGCGGCGCCACGCGCCGATCGCGTCCTCGCTCTCGACGAGCGTCGCGATGAAGCCGAGCGTGTTCGCGAACACGGCGTCGGCGTACTCGGGCGGCGTCGCCGCCACGCAGTCGCGCGGGATGACGACCTGGTAGCCCGCGTTCACGGCGTCGAAAGCCAGGTTCATCACCGCGACGTTCACCGACACGCCGGCCGCGATCACGGTGCGGATGCCGAGGTTGCGCAGCAGCGAGTCGAGCTCCGTCCCCTCCCAGGGCGAGAGCCCGTGGAAGCGCGGCACGACGAGGTCGGACGGCTCGACGCCGATCTCGGCGACGACCTCGACCGCGGGCGTGCCGGGCGTCAGCTGCACGGGCGAGCGGGCGGCCGCCGCGAACAGGCGCGCGTTGGCGTTCGCGCCGCGCCCGTCGGGCCGGCGCATCGCGATGCCGTGGACCACCGTGCAGCCGGCCGCGCGCGCGGCGCGCACGAGCGCCGCGAGCCTGGGCACCATCCCCTGCCGCGCGGCCTTCGCCAGCTCGGGCAGGTTCGAAGCGGCACCGATCACGCCCTCCTGGCACTCGTTCATCACGATCGCGGTGTGCGCGGGCGCGAGCAGGGCGGCGAGATCGATCGGCATGCTAGGCGAGCTCCCAGCGCGGCAGCGTCCACTCGTCGTCCATGCGCTCGAACGCGACGCGCACGGGTGCCCCGATGCGCACGCCGGCGACGTCGGCCTCGGCGAGCGGCGCGCCGCCCGGCCCGACGAGCGTCCCGGCGAGCCGCACCGTCGCGTCCTCCTCGAGCGCGACGAGCGCGACGACGAGCGGCAGGCGCTCGGCGAACGCGGGCAGGAGCGGCGGGTGCGGGACGACGAACGACCAGATCGCGCCGCGCCCCGACACCTCCTCCCAGACGGGCGCGCGCCGCGCGTGGGCGGGGCCGAAGGGCGAGAGCGGGCGCGGCGGGAAGATCCAGCGCCCGGTGTCGGCACAGCGCGGGAGGCACAGGCGCCCTTCGCGCGCGAAGCGGTAGAAGGGCAGGGCATCCTCGTCGCACACCGGCGCGACGAATCCGTGCGCGGGTGCGCTCGCGCTCATGCGTCAGTCCCTCCGCAGGATCAGCGCGCTCGTCGGCACGCACTCGCCCGCCGTGACGAGCGTCGCCGCGCAGCCCTCGACCTGGCTGGTCGACGTGCCGCGGATCTGGCGCACGCCCTCGAGCACGAGGTTGAAGCCGTGCACGTAGGCCTCCGAGAGGCCGCCGCCCGAGGTGTTCACGGGCAGGCGTCCGCCGAGCTCGAGCCCGCCGTCCTCGGTGAAGGCCGCGCCTTCGCCGCGCGCGCAGAAGCCGTACGCCTCGAGCGAGAACAGCACGAGCGGCGTGAAGGCGTCGTAGAGCTGCGCGCAGGCGATGTCGCGCGGGCGGACGTCGGAGTGGCGATAGAGCTGCTCGGCGCACGCATGGCCCGGGCCGCGCAGCGGGTCGGCGCACCAGTAGTTCGTCATCGCGTGCGACTGCGCCCCCATGCCCTGGCCGAAGGCGTGGACGAGGGCGGGGCGCTGCCGGCAGTCGCGCGCGCGCTCCGCCGACACGACCACGCACGCGAGCGCGCCGTCCGTCTCGAGGCAGTTGTCGAAGAGGCACAGCGGCTCGCTGATCCAGCGCGCGGCCATGTAGTCGTCGCGTGTCATGCGCTTGCCGTGCATGACGGCGGCCGGGTTGCGGTTCGCCATGCCGCGCACCGCCGTCGCGACGTTGCACAGGTGCTCGCGCGTGGCGCCGTACTCGTGCATGTACCGCCGCATGAGCATGGCGATCTCGTCGACGGGCCGCGCGAGGCCGTGGGGCCGCGTGAAGGCCGCGGTCGTCGTCGGCTGCGCGTACATCCCGCTCGCCCACGGGCGCACGCCCGAGCCGCGCTTGCGCGAGCGCCACGCGACGCCGACGCGGCACTGGCCGGTCGCGACCGCCATCGCGAGGTGGCCGACGCAGCCCGGCCCCGCGCCGCCGCCGTAGGGGACCTGGTCGAAGAAGGTGAGGTCGCCCGCGCCGATGGTCTTCGCGACCTCGGCCGCGTCGGTCGTCTCCATCGTGTACGAGCTCATGCCGTCGACCTCGGACGGGTCGATGCCGGCGTCGGCGAGCGCGTCGAGGACCACGCGGCAGGCGAGCGCCTTCTCGCTCGGCTCGAGGCGCTTGGCGAAATCGGTCTGGGCGATGCCGACGATCGCGGTGCGGTCGCGGATCGCGCCGTCGGGAGCGGGCGCGGACATGGAGCCTCGATGCTAGGCGAGCGGCGTCTCGAGGGCCTGCGGCAGCCCGTACAGGTTCACGACGTTGCCGGCGCAGATCAGGTGGCGCTCGCGCTGCGAGACGCCCTGCAGCTGCTCGCCCGCGACCTTCCGGCTGTACGGCCAGTCGCACCCGTGGTGCGGGTAGTCCGTCGACCACGCGATGTTCTCGATGCCGATCGCGTCGCGGTTCGCGATGCCGAAGCGGTCGGTGATGAACGTGCACAGGAAGTTCTGGTGGAAGTAGTGGCTCGGGAGGTGCCGGATGTCGACGCCCGTGTGCGTGCGGTTGCGCCAGTAGAAGTCGTCGAGGTGCTCGAGGCAGGCGGGGATCCACCCGATCTGCGTCTCGACGCCGACGATCTTGAGCTTCGGCACGCGGTCGAAGAGGCCGCTCATCACGAGCTCGCACAGGATGGGCGGGAACGCGAGCTGTCCGGCGAGCGCCATCTGGCCGATCGCCGCGACGCCGGTCGGGCTGCCGCCCGCCTTCGCGCGCTTGCGCTGGATGTTGATGTGGATCGAGACGGGCATCTCCGCCTCGGCGGCGGCGGCGAAGAAGCGCTCGTCCTCGCGCGAGAGGTCGTCCTCGCCCGTCGGCCAGGTGCTGATGATGACGCCGCGCGCGCCCTTGTCCTTGCAGCGCCGCATCTCGGCGATGCACTCGTCGACGCCGAGGTTCGGCATCTGCGCGAGCGAGAACAGCCGCTCCGGGTCGTTCGCGCAGAACTCCTCGTGCATGAAGTCGTTGTAGGCCTGGATGCCCGCGCGGTGGAAGTCGCGGTCCTCGTTGCCCATGAAGTAGAACATGGTGCGCTGGCTCGGATACAGGAACTCGGCGTCGACGCCGTCGAAGTCCATGTCCTCGAGCCGCGCCTTGCCGTCCCAGCATCCCTTGCGCACGGTGTCGTAGGTGTAGCCGGTCCACTTGATGTTCTCGTACGCCATGCCGGGCGTGGCGACGAGGCCGATGTACATGAGCGGCGCGCCGGGCTGCAGCTGCCACGCGTCGCCGCCTTCCTCGTCCTTCACGAGCTTCGGCGCGCGGTCCTGGAACTTCTTCGGGAGCCAGCGCTCCCAGATGTGCGGCGGCTCGACGACGTGGCAGTCGGCGTCGATGAGTCGGTACTCGCGCATGGCTCCTCCTCGCGGCCGTTCGTCGGTGCGGCGGGTTTCGGGCCGTGACGGCGGCGCGTATTGTAGTTCCTCCGCCGGCGCGAACGCGGGCGAAATTCCGGCGCGAGCCGCGCGCGCGCGGCCGAGGCGCGAGGGAGCCGATGGCGAAGGACGAGGAGCGGGAGCCCGAGGGCTGGGGCCCCGAGGTGGAGCAGATCGAGCGGCGCCGCGCGCTCGCCCGCGAGATGGGCGGGGCCGACCCGGTCGAGCGCCAGCACGCCGCGGGCAAGCTCACGGTGCGCGAGCGCATCGAGGCGCTCGCCGACAAGGGGAGCTTCCGCGAACGCGGCGGCATCTCGGGCGTGGCGGAGCTCGCGGGCGACGGCACGGTCGAGCGCTTCTCGCCGGCCAACGTCGTGCTCGGCACCGCGCGCATCGAGGGGCGGCCCGCGGTCGTGTGCGGCGACGACTTCACGCTCCGCGGCGCGGCCTACACGCCGGCGAGCCTGCGCAAGGGACAGTATGCCGAGATGCTCGCGCTCGACGCGCGCATCCCGCTCGTGCGGCTGCTCGAGGCGGGCGGTGCGTCGGTCGCGGGCGCGACCGGCACGCGCGGCCGCTCGGGCTACGACCTCGTGCTGCCCGAGCTCATGAACCCGCTCGCCATGCGCACGATGGCGACGATCCCCGTCGTGTGCGCGGCGCTCGGGCCGTGCGCGGGCTTCCCGGCCGGGCGCCTCGCCGCCGCCCACTTCTCGCTCATGACGAAGCACACCGCGCAGGTGCTGACGGGCGGCCCCGCGCTCGTCGAGCGCGCGACCGGCGCCGCGACGACGAAGGAGGAGCTCGGCGGTGCGCAGGTGCACGCGCGCAGCGGCGTCGTCGACAACGTCGTCGAGGACGAGGTCGAGGCGCTGCGCGCGATCCGCCGCTTCCTCTCCTATCTGCCGCTCTCGGTGTACGACCGCGCACCGCGCGTCGAGACGGGCGACCGGCGCGACCGCGCCGACGAGGAGCTGCTCGCGATCGTCCCGCGCAACCGGCGCCGCGCGTACAAGATGCGCCGCGTGATCGAGCACGTCGTCGACCGGGGCAGCTTCTTCGAGATCGGCACGGGCTACGGACGCAGCCAGATCACGGGGCTCGCGCGCGTCGACGGACACGCCGTCGGCGTGCTCGCGAACGACGGCTACCACGAGGGCGGCTCGATGACCGCGCTCGGCGCGCGCAAGGTGCGCCGCTTCATCGAGACGTGCGACGCCTTCGGCCTGCCCGTCGTCTCGTTCGTCGACGAGCCGGGGTTCGCGATCGGGCCGGACGCGGAGCGCGCGGGCACGATCCGCTTCGGGATGGAGGCGCTCTTCGCGGCCGTGCAGTCGACGGTGCCCTGGTTCGCCGTGCTCGTGCGCAAGTCGTTCGGCGTCGCCCAGGGCATCCACTACGGGCCGGGGGCGACGGTCGTCGCGTGGCCTTCGGCCGAGAGCGGCGCGCTGCCGGTCGAAGGAGGCGTCGCGCTCGCGTACCGCCGCGAGATCGAGTCGGCGCCCGACCCCGAGGCGCGCCGGCGCGAGCTCGAGGACGAGATCGCGGCCGCGCAGTCGGTCTTCCCGCGCGCCGAGGACTTCGGCGTGCACGACCTGATCGACCCGCGGCGCACGAGGCCGCTCCTGTGCGACTGGCTCGAGGAGGTGCAGCCGCGCCTCGCCGCGCGCGCGCCCGGCCCGCGCAGCTACACGATGCGCCCGTAGCGCGCGCCTGCGCGCCCGCGCGCCCGCACGGCCCGCGCGCCTGCGCGCGGCGCGGCGTGCGAGCCGGCCTCGCGTCGGCGGCCCGACCTAACGTCCCTGGAACGCGGGCTTGCGCTTCTCCGCGAAGGCGGAGACGGCCTCGAGGTAGTCGGCCGTGGTCGCGCCGCGCACCATGCGGTCGGCTTCCTCGTGCAGGCAGGTCGCGAGGTCGGCGTGGAGGGCGCGGTTCAGGTTCTCCTTCATGTAGCGGTGCGCGACGGGCGGCCCGGCGGCGACGTCGCGCGCGAGTGCCTCGGCCTCCGTCGCGAGCGCGTCGCGCGCCACGACGCGGTTCACGAGCCCGAGCGCGAGCGCTTCGGCGGCGTCGACGCGGCGCGACGTGAAGAAGAGCTCGCGCGCGCGCGCGGGCCCGACGAGGTGCGTCAGGAACCACGCCACGCCGTAGTCGCCGGCGAGCCCGAGTCGCGCATAGGCGGTCGTGAGCACGGTGGTGTCGGCGGCGATCCGAAGGTCGCACGCGAGCGCGAGTCCGAGGCCCGCGCCCGCGGCCGCGCCGGGGAGCGCGGCGATCGTCGGCGTGCCCATCTCGTGGAGCCAGCGCGGCAGGTCGTGCTCCCAGCGCAGCTGGCGCCGGCGATCCTCGAGCGAGGGCGGCTTTCCCTCCGACTTCATGCGCTTGGTGTCGCCGCCCGCGCAGAACGCGTCGCCGCTCCCCGTGAGCAGCAGGCAGCGCGCGTCGGGCGCGGCGTCGAGCTCGGGGAGCAGGCGCCACAGCGCCTGCTTCATGTCCATGGTGAGCGCGTTGCGCGCGTCGGGCCGGTGCAGCGTGACCGTCGCGACGCCGTGCTCGACCCGGCAGAGCACCTCGGGCGTGCCGGTCTCGATCGCGCGCGCGGTTGACTGGGAGTCCATGGTCGGTGTCGTCTCCGTGGGGCTGCGAGCAGCGCGCGTCGCCCGCGCGCGCGCCGGCGGCGCAGCCTATCACGCGAGCCGCGCGCGAATTCGGTCCCGGCCGATCGGGCGATGGGGTACAACAGGTGCCGCGACGCCGGGCCCGGCGCGCGACGTGCGCCGCCTTCGTTCGCACACGTGGGAGCGCGCGCTCGCGCACGCGGGTCGCGCCGGTCCGCTCGCACACCGAGGAGCCCGCCCGACATGAACGAACGCGCCCTTGCCCTCGCTTCCTGGCTCGCCCTCGCGATGCTCGCGCTCCCGTGCGGCGCGATCGCGCAGGACGACGACGAGGAGATCGACCCGACGCAGTCGGGCTACTACGTCGCGCTCTCGGCCGGCACCGCGCTCGACCAGTTCTCGGGCGGCGACTTCGACAACGGCTACGGAGGCGGCGTGCTCGCCGGCTATCGCGCGGGCCAGTACGCGTCGGTCGAGCTCGAGGCGCAGTTCCTCGAGAACTTCGAGACGCGGCGCGGCGGCAACAACGAGGTCGACCTCTGGCTCGCCACCGTGAACTTCCGCCTGCACGTCCCGATGGGCCGCTTCGAGCCGTACCTGACGTACGGCGTGGGCGCGCTCGGCGCGGAGAGCACGGGCGCTCCGGCCGCGCGCATGAAGCGCACCGACCTCGCGTTCAAGGGCGGCGCCGGGCTCGCGTTCTTCCTGTCGGACGACGTGTCGATCTTCGGCGCCGCGACCTACGCCGTCCCGCTCGGCAGCGCCAAGAAGTTCGAGCACGCGACGTTCGTCGTCGGCGCGCAGTACAAGTGGGAGGAGTGAGCGGCGCGCGCGCGGCGCGCGCGCGTCAGAAGCGGTAGCCGATGCCGAGGCCGATCGACATGTACTTGACGTCGTTGACCGCCTCGCCCTGGCTCGCCACCCACGCGAACTCGCTCGACAGGTAGACGTGCTCGTCGACGTACACGTCGACGCCGCCGCCGAGCCGCAGGACGACGCCCGCGTCGTTCGCGCGCACGATGTCCTCGTAGCGCGTGCGGTTCGTCGAGACGCGGCTCGGCTGGATGTCCTGCTGCGGCCACGCGGAGTCCGGGCTCGCCCACATCACGCCGGCGCCGATCAGTGCGTAGGGCTGGATGCGCCCCGTCAGGATCGGGAGGCGCAGGTTCCCGGTGAGCGCGGTCGTGTCCATGTCGATCGTGCCGAAGTCGGCGATCTCGGTCTGGAAGTTCGTCATGTGCTCGACCTGGAGCTCGACGGCGACGTTCGCGAGCACGCGGCGGCCGGCGCGGAAGCCGAAGCCGGAGCTGTTCGAGACGTCGGCCGGCCCGATCGAGAGGAAGAGCGCCGGCGTGCCCACGCGGGGCGGCGACGGGGTGTTCGTGTTCGGGTTGCTGATGAAGGGGCTCGACGGCGCAATGACGGCCTTGTCGAGGTTGCCGTTCAGCTCGTCCTCGAGCTTGCGCTCGATGCCGTACGCATAGCCGAACTGGATGTACCAGCCGTCGCGCGAGAACGGCCGCTCGCGCTCCTCGGCGCCGAGCAGCTCGTCGGGGTCGACGAGCTCGACGTCCGGCTGCGCGGGCGATTCCTCGGGAGCCTGGGCCGGCGCGGCGTCGGGCTCGCCGCCGGACGCGTCGGAGAGATCGTCGGGATCGATCAGCTCGTCGTTCGCGCCCGCGGCGGCTGCGCGTTCGGTGTCGGACCCCGCCTCGGCGAAGCTCGCGGACGAGCACAGCAGGAGCGACGCGAGGCAGAGTGCGAGTGCTTCTCTCAGCACGGCTTTCCCCTATCTGAGCCGAGAAGCGCCGCGCGGCCCGGGACGGCCGTACGCGGCGCAGCGCGGCACTCTCGCACGGCGGCCCCAGCGGTTCAAGCGCGCTTTTGGCGGTCGGATCGGCCCGCGCGCGCGGCGGCGACGACGCGACGCGCGTCGTTGACATCCGACAGCGATGCGGCTTGGATCGCGCGCCGACGCGCGAACCGAGCGCGCGCAACGTGGGCGGGAGGCGCGTCGATGAGTGCGGCGAACAAACAGGTCGTGCGCGACTACTTCGCGCGCATGGCGGCGGGCGATGCGGCCGCGGCCGATCTCCTCGCGGACGACGTGACGTGGTGGGTTCCGCAGTCGAGCTCGCTCGCGGGCACGCACGCGGGCAAGCCGGCGGTGCTCGCGATGATGGCCGGCGGCGTCGACGCCTACGCGAGCGACGTACCGTTCGAGATCGACGTGGAGCGGCTCGTCGCCGAGGACGACTGGGTGTGCGCGCAGGTCGAGCTGCGCGCGGCCGCGCGCGACGGAACGCCGTACCGCAACCAGTACCACTTCGCGATGCGCGTCCGGGACGGTCGGCTCGTCGAGGTGCGCGAGTACGTCGACACGCTCTACGTGTCGCGCACGCTCGGGATCTGAGCGCGCGGTCGCTCGACGGCGCAGTCCGCTTCGGTACCGTCGGCGACCGCTTCGCCGCCGCCACAGGAGAGTCGCCCGATGGGTCTTCCCGAACCGCCCGCTCCCGGATCGCACGCGCTCGTCCCCGGCACGTTCGACGGCCAGGTCGTCGTCGTCACCGGCGGCGGCACGGGGCTCGGCAAGGGCATCGCGCTCGAGTTCGCGCGGCTCGGCGCGCACGTCGTCGTCGTGAGCCGCAAGGCCGAGCACCGCGAGGCGGGGCTCGCCGCGCTCCGCGAAGCGGGCGCGGAAGGCTCGGCCGTCGAGTGCGACATCCGCAACCCCGAGGCGGTCGCTGCGATGTTCGACGCGATCGAGGCCGAGCGCGGGCTGCCGTCGGTGCTCGTGAACAACGCGGCCGGGAACTTCCCGGCGCCGGCGGAGGATCTCTCGCCGAACGGCTGGCGGACCGTCGTCGACATCGTGCTCAACGGCACGTTCTACTGCTCGCGCGAGTTCGGGCGGCGCCACATCGCGGCGGGGACGCCGGGCAACATCGTGAACGTCGGCGCGTCGTACGCGTGGACGGGCGGCCCGGGCTTCGCGCACTCCGCCGCCGCGAAGGCGGGCGTGAAGAACATGACGGAGACGCTCGCGGTCGAGTGGGGGCCGTACGGCATCCGCGTGAACGGGCTCGTTCCCGGGCTCTTCCCGCACGAGGACGAGACGGCCGACATCCGCAGCGTCCCCGGGCGCGGCGACCGCGCGGGCGAGGAGGCGAGCTGCCCGGCCGGTCGCACCGGTCGCCGCCGCGAGCTCGGCTGGGCGGCGACCTTCCTCGCCTCGCCGTACGCCGCCTACATCACGGGCCACACGCTCGTGGTCGACGGGGCCAACTGGCAGCGGCGCGCGATGCGCCAGCCCGAGTTCGTGCCGATCCGCGAGCAGATGGGCAAGGGGCCGTTCGCGCTCTGAGCCCCCGCGCCTAACGTCCGGCGCCCGGCCGCGGCGCGGCGAGCGCGTCGATCGCAGCCTCGATGCAGCGCGCCCAGTGCGCGTGCACGATGCCGTTCGGGTGCCCGGTTCCCCCGACGCGCAGATGCGGCTGCGCGCCGTCGCCCGGGTAGCGGCAGTCGACCACCGCGGCGCCGCCGCGCGCGGCCGCGGCGGCGTAGCGGCCGAGTCCCTCCTCCTCGCTGCCGTGGAGGATCGCGACGATCGCGCGCGCGGAGCGCGCGCGCATCGCAGCCGGGAACGTGCGGAGCAGGCGGAGCGTGACGGGCTCGGCCCAGGCGTCGCGCTCGCGCAGCGCGCGCTCGCTCGCCCGCTCGTGGATCGCCGCGACGAGCGCCGAGCGGCGCTCGAGCGGCCACGCGGGAAGGGCGAGCACGGGGGCGTGGACGACGAGTCGCGGCCCGTCGATCTCGGCGCGCGGCGGGGCGAGGCGATCGCCGGAGCGCGCGCGCAGGCCGGCGAGCCACGCGTGCGTCGCGACGTTGCGCATCGCGTGGAAGGTCGCGAAGCCGTAGACGACGACGTCGGGTGCGAGGCGCCCCTCGTCGACCGCGAGCTCGGCGGAGAGCTGGGCCTGCAGCGTTCCGTAGCCGCCCGTGCCGAAGTTCTCGACGAGCCATTCGGGCCGCGCGCTCTGCAGACGGAAGCCCGCGGTCTCCTCGTCGACGACGCCGTAGCCCTGCATCCACGAGCCGCCGACGAGCGCGACGCGCCGCCGCGGCGGCGCGAGCGGCGCCGGTGCGGCGCGCGATGCGCGGCGCCCGCCCGACCAGAACGTCATCGCCACCGCGCCCGCTTCGTTGCTGCGCGCGACGCCCTCGCGGTTGCGCCAGCCGAGCACGGGATGCGGCTCGGACCACGGGTCGTCGGTCGTCGGCGGGGCCTGCGGCGCGAGCCCGGCCGCGCGCGCGACGAGCTCGCCCGCGAGCGCCGCGAGCGCGAGTGCGAGCGCGAGCGCGGCGCACGCGAAGACGGCGCGGCGCACGCGATCAGGTGCGCCGCAGCGCGCGGAACGGAGTCGTCCGATCCTCGCGCGGCTCGCGCGGCAGGCCGAGCACGCGCTCGCCGATCCCGTTGCGGTGCACCTCGCACGTGCCGCC